>DAII01000126.1:10733-10885 GCA_002496065.1 Methanobrevibacter sp. UBA586 | reverse complement strand
TAATTTTATTATTAATAAATATTATTAAAGTATTACTTTTGGTATCTTTTTTGGCTTTTTTGTATTACTTGTAGAAATTTTTAATTACTTTATAAGTTAAATATAAAATAAAAAATATTTTAGGAGGATAATTATGCCTTATAATGTAGAAA
>DAII01000126.1:10506-10669 GCA_002496065.1 Methanobrevibacter sp. UBA586 | reverse complement strand
TAAGGAAATGCCTGATGAAACAATGTTGGTGGATGCAGGAACCGGTGCAACACACTTTATTTTTTCACTTCCTGATGAAAAATGGAAAAAGGTTATTGTAATCGATGTTGTTGAGTTTGATGCAGAGCCAGGAACAATTAAGGTATTCAGTCCATATGATATG
>DAII01000126.1:7760-10419 GCA_002496065.1 Methanobrevibacter sp. UBA586 | reverse complement strand
GGTTGAGATGGGATTAACCGAAGCTGTTGAAAATGCAATTCCAGAAGCAATGGATATTGTCTTTAAAGAAATTGGAGCTAAATAAGCTCTCTTTCAACTTTTTTTATAAATAACAATTATTATATAATTTNNAATTTTCATATTAATTATTGAACAAGAGATGATAGTATGCTTTTAAAGATTGGGGAATTTTTAAATAAGAATTCCATAGGAACTCAAGACAAGCTAGATGTTGGTATTGTTCCTTTCAATGAAGCCATAACCAATTTTAATGAATTGAACATAGTTTTTGATGATGTAAATAAGCCAATTCCAAAAATGGAAATTTGCTTTGTGGATAATACAATACCTAATGATATTATAGAAACCATAAGGGAAAAAACTGATATCTTGGTTTCCCTTGGATCCTGCATATCATTTAAGGCGGATTTGATACTTCCAGGAATTTCTGTTTCTGATGATTTTTTGAATAATGTAGTGACAGCTTTCATTGAAGATGATTTGGAATATTTAAAGCCTCTTTTCGTAATGTCTGGTGAAAATGATTTTAGAACAAAAACAATTAAAGTAACATTGGATAATGAACTGTGTGTTGGATGTAGTGGTTGTGCATTTATATGTCCTAATGTAGCCATTGAAATGAAAAACACAAGGCCTATAATAGATTTCGACAGTTGTGTTCATTGCGGATGCTGTTTTATGATATGTCCGAAATCATGGAATCTTAATGAGGAGGTGGAAGCATGGTGTTAGGAAGCTATGAGAAAATTGTTTCAGCCAAAACCACAAACAACAAAATCTATAAACATGCTCAGGATGGAGGAATCATCACATCTCTTTTAATCTATGCATTGGAGGAAGGAATGATTGATGGAGCGTTGGTTGCAGGAGATCCTGATCATGACTGGGTGCCGGTTCCTCAAATAGCCACCACTCCAGAGGAAATTTTAGAATCCGCTGGAACAAAATATACAATGTGTCCAAGTATTGAAGCTATCAAAAAAGTAGTAAATGAGGAGAAACTTAACAATATTGGAGCTGTTCTTACTCCATGCCAATGCCAAACAATTAGAAAAGCCCAAAAATATCCAATGTCAATAGGTTCCTTTGCAAATTCATTAAATCTTATTTTCGGTGTTTTTTGTCTTAGAACATTTTCTCATGAGGCAATTGACAAGTTTGCAGAGGATATGCTTGGAACCAACATAAGGGATGTTAAAAGGATGAATATTGCTCACGGATCTTTTTATTTGAATGAATGGGATGACAATAAAAGAATTCCACTTAAGGAGCTACACGGCTTTGAACAAAAGGGGTGTAATGTCTGTAAGGATTTCAGCTCCCTATTTGCGGATTTGTCACTTGGAACTGCAGGTTCACCTCCTAGCTATTCAACTGTAATTTTAAGAACAAAAAAGGGATTGGACCTATTCAACTCAGTCGTTGATGCGGGACTGTTGGAATTTGATCCCATTGAGGATGTTTGTCCTGGTCTTTCCTTACTTGAAATTAGGGGAGAGGGAAAAGAACATCAGGCAAATAAAGAAATAAAAAGAAGAGAAGAGCAGGGCATGTTTGTGCCAAGAATATTTTAAAAAGAGAAATTAATTCTCTTTTTTTTTAAATTGTTGTAATTGTACAGCCATCTTCTTCAACAATGACGGTATGCTCCTTTTGTGAAACCCAACATCCTGTTTATTCTTTTAGAGAGCTATATGGATAGATTGCCATTGCATCTCCCAGCTGTTTAAGGGAACGTTGGACTCTTGAAGGTTTGAATTCCTCAGTAAGCCACCTTCCTGAAAATGGGAGGTAAGGATAATTGCTTTCAATGTAATTTAGTGTTTGTTGGGTTGTTTTCATCCTGAAAGGTTTATCAGCTAAAAATGAGAAGATATATGCTCCAGGAGCATCATTTACAAAACCTACTCCATCAGTTGCAAAGGGTTCTATAGCTATTGCCTGACCTTCTTCAAGAACTGTTGAGTCATGATTGTTTATGTTTGGAATGGAAATCCCTGCATGTAAATTGTATTGTTCTAGACTATGTCCTGTTAGATTTGATATTGGATTTATTTTATATTCATTTATTGCTTCATTGACTGCCTGACCAATTTTCCAAACTTCGACACCTGCCTTTACGGTGCTGATTGCTGCATCAAGACCTGCAGCGGAAGCCTCAATTATCTCTTCGTTGAGGTTAAGTCTGTCGCTTCCAATTTTTTCTTCAAGATTTTTTCCATCTGCCATGACTGTAATTGCTGAATCAGCAATAAATCCATCAATATGGGCTCCCAAATCTAGTTTTACCATATCTCCAGCTTCAATCTTTGTTTCATCTTCATAGGGGGAAGTATAATGTGCTGCAATTTCATTTATTGAAACGTTACATGGGAATGCGATACCTGCACCTCTTTTCAATATTTCACTTTCAACATATTCAACCAAATCCAAAACGAGTGTTCCTTCCTTAATCATTTTGGATGCACTTTCACGTACCTCACTAACGATTTTTCCTGCTTTAATATATGAATCTATCATGAGAATTACCTTATATAATATATGAGAATAGTTTATTTTATATACTTTGTTCATAATACTAATTTTATAAAAGTATGGAGGATTAAATCATGGAAATTCCAACAATACCAAACCAAAT
>DAII01000126.1:0-7702 GCA_002496065.1 Methanobrevibacter sp. UBA586 | reverse complement strand
ATTCAAAAGAGATTGAGCTTAAGAAGATGGCTATGGTTGAAAAGGACATTGAAAACAAAAGGTTAATGGATAATCAAATTCCTCTTCCACAAGATCAACAAGACACTCTTTCAAACATTAGACAATCTACTATGGAAGTTAGAAACGAAGTTGGTTTTCTACATAGTGAAATTTATGAAAGATTGGCACGTCTTGAAGCACAGACAGAACAAAAGAAACTAGAAAAAATGCTTAAGGAAATCGAGGCAAAAGAAGCGAAACTTAAAGATTCTAAATAGGTGATTTCTATGGAGATAGCAGAAGCAATTGCAATTATTATTTTGGTAGTGGCTGTTGTTGTTCTTATATATTATTACATACAAAGCAATCCAAAAGCTATTGAATCATTCCGTAATCATGTTCCAACTAACGCTGACGCTAATATAAACAACTTTTTCAAGGCAAATAACAGCACTGATGAATCTGTTATTGGTGATGTTGATACAGATGGCGATGATGCAGACCATGATGGAATGGGTAAAAAAATCAAAGTTAAATTAAGTGATATTGATATGTCAAGTTTTAATACCGATGCATTCTCTAAAAAGATTGATGCTTTTCTTGATCATAAAAGTGATGAACTTATCAAGGAATGGTCTTTAGCTACCACTGATGACTTATCAGAACTTGAATCCAAATTTAAAGACACTACCAGTCGTGTAGATGCTTTGGATGAAGATTTCAAAAAATTCAAAGAAAATTCTGAAGAGTTCCAAAAAACTACTGAGTCTAAATTAGCTAAAATCGATGAGAGAATTAGTGAATTGGAAAAGAAATAAATAGGAGTATTTCTACTTCTTTTATTTTTTATAAAGAATATAGTTAACTTTATATAGCATAATTACAATATATTATATTGTAGTTTTATTTACTGTTTTTTTCGTATAGCAGGGTGGGGTAGTCTGGTGATCCCGCGGGGCTCATAACCCCGAGATCCCTAGTTCAAATCTAGGCCCTGCTACTTTAATTTATTTTCATAATTATAGCAAGTTAAAGACAGCTGCTGGTTTTTTTTTAAAAAACTAAGGAAACTCCGCCCATCGTTACAGACTATGGCGTTTAAAGACGTATGCTGAGAGGCATGACAATGGAGCAGAAACGACACGGCTTTAGATGGTTGACGATGATATTTAATTGAGGACATCTAAAGAATCGGTGAAACGGCCATTCCATAGGATGCAAGAACAAAAGTGCCGATAATGAACTGTTCTAGGCAAGGTAGTTCGCTAAGATGAATGCTGTTAAACAGAAGGTGGGTTACTCTTAACAGGCTATAATTATTTTTTTTATAGATGATTTTTTTATCAAGTTTGTTTTATTTATTATAATAATTATTTTATTTAATATATTTGTTATTCAAATTAACTTTATATTTTATAAATATAAATAAACTTAAATATTACTTTAATCAAACTTCAATTGTAGTTTATAATATATTTTTTTATTTTTTTATTTCGTTTATATTATTTCTATGGTTTAATAATTAATTTAAATGGAGGTGAAAATATTAAAATAAGAAACAATGTCTTTATAGTTTTATTTTTGCTAGGTATATTACTTTTAACTCTTAATTCAGTTTCAGCTATGGATTTAAATAGTACTGATATTAATTCTAGTATATTTGATGATAATTCCAATGTTGCAGATAGGGGTGTTAATGAGGGAGTCATAGAATTTGACATTAAGGATTCTTATGTGGAAGCCAATAGGACTTGGGTAGAAGATGGTGTTCCAACGAATAATGCTACAATTACAATTTTTGATTCAGCCAATAGTAAGGTTTTCGAAGGAAAAACAAATTCCAACGGTTTGTTATCTGTTAGTCTACCTCAAGGAAATTATAAAATTAATATTGCATTGGACACATATGAAGTTTATTCTAAAAACATCAAACTTTCAAATAAATATTACATCGACTATGTATTCTACCCCGATATTTTGTTCTTCGTAGATTACAATAGTCACAACGAAAAGATTGATGTATTGATGAATTTATCCAAAAGAGTTTGTTACGTTTCAACAACAAGTTATCAAAAAAGTAAAGAATGGATGTTTGAATATGCTAATTTCATACAGTTAGATATGTATATTGATGGTCCTACATACACATTTAATGTCGATGTATTAAAAGACTCTCCAGCATATGAAAATTATATGATTGCATATACTTTTGGAGTTTATTCTGATGAGCTATTGGATGCCATTAATCTTCATTATGTAGGGGGCAGTCCATCTAATAATAATGTCAATTCCTTAGAAAACACATATATAGGATCTTATTTCCAAGCAGAAGACACTCCTGATGAGAAAGTTTTAAGTCAAAACATGTTCAACCTTTTGGATTATATAAAATATTTAATCAACCCATCAAAATATGCAAATCCCACTTTGGATTCTAATAGAACTCCATTGTTAGCCTCTTCAATGGGAATTTATCATCCAGATTTAGGTACTTTAACCAACACTCCATCCCAAAAACAGATTAATAGTTGGATTTTATCAAATCCTGGTTATAATCATGATGGTATAGGTAGTTTGAATTGGATGACTGATGAATGTGCCGAATGGTTGAAAGTTAATGCAACTCCAGCGAATTTCATGAATACATTTGAAACTTGGTATAAACAAAACAAAGAAGTCAAAAACTCCTTTATTGCAATTGTTAGCTACTATACTGGAGGTGAATTAATTGACACTTTAATTAGAAAATATGAAGCAGAAGGAAGGCCTGCATTCAACATCTATCAGTTAGGAACTTCTCCTAGTATGTCTTCCATATTGCTTGATATTGCAAAAGCTTCAACCATCGGAGTATCCTCAGTAAATTCACTTTATTCTTGGTCTCTTGATTATGCGGGCATGTCAAATAGCTCTGCAGTTAATGATTTGTCTAGTCTTGATTTGACAATTCTTAAGGCAGTAAATGACATTTCTCAAGAGGAATTTAATAGTGAATTGGGACCTCAAATGAGTTGGACATATGCAGTTACAATCCCTAGTTTTGAAGGTGTTTTTGGTGCTATTGTAACTTCATATATTGATGACTTGGGCAAAGTTCATGTAATTGAATCTGGTGTTGAAAAGTTAGTTAAAATGACTTTAGGATGGGCAAATCTCAAAGACAAACAAAATGATGATAAAAAAATCACCATTGTACTTTATAATTACCCTCCTGGAAAAGCAGAAATTGGTGCTTCATACTTGGATGTTTATCAAAGTGTTCATGATCTTTTAGAACTTTTAGTTGACAATGGTTATGATATTGGAATGGCTAAAGAAGATATTCCTAATGTTAAGCAATTAGGTGATATTATAGCTAATTTCGGTAATAAAGGTACTTGGGCTCAAGGTTTACTTAACCAGTATGTGGAACAAAATTGGGATGCATTGAGGGCTAACAATCAATTAATTTCACTTGAGCAATACAATCAGCTAGTCTCAGATATTAATGGTGACTCCATGAAACAATTAGTTGATTATTGGGGTGAAGGTTTAGGTAAGATAATGGTATATAACAATTCATATATTGTAATACCAGGTATTCAATATGGGAATGTGTTTATTACTTTCCAACCAAGTAGAGGATGGGAAGAAGTAACTAATTATCATGACACTACATTACCACCACATCAACAATATGTTGCTTTTTATAAATGGTTAGATAAAACAGCACAAACTGATGTTATCATCAATATGGGTACACATGGTACATTGGAATTTTTACCAGGTCATCAAATTGGAGTGCAAGAAGGCGATTGGACTTTTGAGCTGACTTCAATTCCGACTATCTATCCATACATTGTATCCAATCCTGGAGAAGCTATGGTTGCTCGTGATAGGCTTGGAGCATTAATGATTACTCATATGACTCCAGCTATAGTTTCATCAGAATTATATGGTAACTATTCATTATTATCTAATGCTATTACAGGTTATAAAAATGCCATTAAGCTTAATGTATCTTCCAATGCAGAAAGTTATAGGGAGGAAATCATCAAACTTGCACATGCTGTAGGATTCTCCGCAAAAGGTGAAAATCAGACATTTGATGAGTGGTTAGATGAGTTACATATATATTTAGATGAAATGGAAAATGATTTTAACCCGTTAGGTCTTCACACATTAGGTCAGGTTTTATATGGTGATAATCTTATTGAAGAAGTTATAACTATTGTGTCTTCTCAAACCAATGTTTATGATCATATTGCTGAGTTTTTATTTGAAAATTTAAAAGGGGTCAGTTTTTATGATTCTCTTTCATGTAATCCTCTCTATGAAAATCAGGTTAAATTGATTAAAGCTATGCTACGTTCTATGGTTGGATTAATTGTTAATGGAACAACATGTGATGAATTAGCTAAATTGTATAATTTTGATAAAAACTCACCATTATATGATGATTCCCTATATATAGCACAAGTCATTTTAAACATTTATGCTAATAATGAATGGGACGCATTATTAACAGCGTTAAACGGAGGTTATATTAAAGGAGGATTATTTGCAGATCCAGCATATGCAAATTCCATTCCAACAGGTTATAATGGATATGCAACAGATCATACAAAGGTGCCGTCCAAGGCTTCATTTGAATCTGCTAAAAAGATTGTTGATATGGTTCTTGTAGATTATTATGAGAAACATGGCAAATGGCCAGAACTTACTGCATTAATCTTATGGGGTACTGAAATATCAAGAACTGAAGGTATTGGAATTTCTGAGTTCCTATACTTCTTAGGTTGCAAACCAACATGGACCAGAACTGGAACTGTAGATGGTGTTGAATTATTGCCATTAAATGAATTAAAAGTTACATTATCTAATGGTACTGTAGTTAACAGACCAAGAATAGATGTATATGCTAGTATGGTAACTAGTAATGTAAATTGGATTAATTGGTTAGTAACTGCTACTCGCTTGGCTTTCAATGCTCCAGATGAAGGTGCTGATGTAAATTATGTGAAAAAGCATTATGCTGAAAATCCTTCATTAAATAGATTGTTTGGTCTTCCAGGCAATGTATTGGAGGGTACTGGAATGAGTACTTTTGTTCCAAATACTGCAAATTGGAATATTGATACCGTAAACCAAGTTTTAGCTGACATATATCTTAATAAAGTATCTAATTCATGGACTATTGATGAAAACGGTAAAATAGTCATTACAGAAGAAAAAGAGGATTATAAATTTTTACTTGGTAAAACTGACTTAATCACTCAAAATTTAGACAGTACTTGGAGAGTTCTTGACAGCGATGACTACTATGATTGGTTTGGAGGTTTAAAAAATGCAGCTATTCAGTTAGGTGCAAACCCAGATGCCACTTTTGTGGATATTAGAAACAAAAACAATTACATTTCCAGAAGCGATAAGGAACAAATAGAATTTGAAATAAGATCATTTTTAACCAATACAAAATACCTTGATGAGTGGGGTAAAACAGACATGGGTAAAAATGCATTTTCAAGCAAACTCCAAAATCTATTTGGATATTTGGTCACTACAGGAGGTAGTTTAAATACTCAATTAGGAAATAATGTAGCTGATGCAATTATTTACATGAATCAGTATACAAATTCAGTCACCAGTGCAGCTTCATCTTCCTCTGATGCTGCATGGGGTTTATACTTGGCTTTAAATAATAAATGGGAAATGACAGATAGTGAGGGCAATCCAGTGGATAGTTCATTTAAAAATTTCCTAACTTCAGATTCCATTTCAGCTGAAGAAATGGCTAATTTCCTAGACTCTTTAGATTCGAAAACTAGAAAAAATCTAGAGGATTTAGCTAACCAATTAGTTCAAAATTCAGTGGATTATGGTGTTGCATGTTTTCACCACACTTGTAGCAACATTAATTTCAACAAAATAGTATTGCAAGTAAGTACTTTAAGTGATGAATCTAAAAAGCAGTATGCAGAAGTTTTAGCTGCTGCTACTTTACAAGAAATGATTTATGAAGATGAGTCCTCTGTTGATAATGAAAAAGATCCAAACCAAAGTCAGGATATTGACGACTACGTTAAAGTAAACGGAACTTCAAATGTCAATGAGGGTGAGGCTGCAGCTACATCTCCAGTCGGTGATAAACCAGTTACTGGTGCCGAAATAGGGCATGGAGGAAGTGGCAGTTCAGCTACTTCTACAAGTCAAAACGATGCAGGTAAAAGTGGAGAAAGTCAGGAAGCTTATGAAATTAATAAAAATGTTAATAAAAAAGCAATTACTGGGGAATCTTCTACTCCTGCTATTGTCATTATCGCAGTCATAGTGTTAGTTGCATTGTTTGGTATAGGATATCTTAAAAATAGAAAAGAAGAATGATTTTCTTCTTTATTTTTATTTTGAGATACTTTAAAGGAAGAAAAAATGTTTTGGAAAAATTTAATCTTTCGATTATTTTTTCCTTTTTTTTTATTTTAGATTTTTTTTANNAAAGTATTGAGCGAAAATATTAGAGATGGAAAAATGGATATAATGGGAATTTTATGGGAGTTAGGTGTTTTTGCAGCTGTTCTGGTTTTTGGTTTTAAATTAGGACTTGCTTCAGGATTAGCTAACCTGTCCAAAAAATTATTTGCTGCAGTTTGTGTATCTTATGGTGCAGGTGTTTTAATAATATCTTATATAGCTTCATTTTTTGCAACACAGATAACTGAGGCGATTTATTCATACAATAGTATCTTTTACATTATAATGGCTATAGTGATGATTGCAGCAGGTTTGATTACTATTAGGGAATGGAAAGTTCATGAAAAGAATACAAGTACTGCGGCTTGTATGGCGATAATTGCACCGTGTCCATGCTGTTTTGGTTCAATCGTTGTGAGTATACTTATTGTTGCTCCAGCTGTAGGAATAGGTGCATTTAACTTAAGTATTGTAGTAGCCATCGCTTTGATAATTGTTATGTTGATTACATATTTTACTTCAGGTATCATTATGAAATTTATCAAGAAGCCATATCCTATTGTCTTGGGAAATTTCATGCTATTTCTGGGAGCATATTTCTTATTGTCTGCAATTGTAATTCCAAACATTGTAAACATGTTGGGAAAATCATCTCAAGGACTTAGCACTAGTTCGCCAGGAACAATGGTTGGGGTAATCGTTTTCATAATTGGACTAGCAATTATTGGAGTATTGCTAAATAAAAGAGGAAATAGTATTTTAAAATAAGATAGTGGGGGTAAAGTATGCAAGATATAAAANNAAAATAAGATTTAGGTGATATTATATGAGTTCAACTATTCCTGGAGGGGAATATTTAACAGGCACACTGGATGTGATTTCCCAGAGCTTGTCAATACCAGTTGTTATAATTTTAATAATAATTGTTATAATTTCAATAATTGCTCTGGGCAGTTTCATTTCAGAGTACACATCAAGAAAAAAGGTTTCAATTTCTACTGTATCAAACGCTCTTTTTGATATCAGTTCGTCGGTTTCAGTGAATGCTCTGAAATCAGTCATAGGTGATTTGGACATTCCAAAAAACCAAAAGAATGTGTTGGTTGAAATTGCCGATTCAGGTTCTTTAGATACTTTTACAAGAGAAGCACTGGCTCGTAAGCTTGTTGAAAATGAAGAGGAAATAATAGATAAACGTCTGGAAAAAACTGACATTATCACCCGTATTGGGCCTACATTGGGTTTGATGGGT
>DAII01000036.1 GCA_002496065.1 Methanobrevibacter sp. UBA586 | reverse complement strand
TTCCCTAATTCTTTTCAAGGAAGCATCAACATGTCCTTTTTTAGGGTTAACTCTTAAAACACGGGATACGATCTTTTGGTTTTCCCTTACATGGTCCCTAATGTTTTTAACCCAACCGGAGGATACTTCAGAAATATGAATAAAAGCTTCTTTACGATAATATTCTTCTAATTTTACGAAAGCTCCATAATTAAGAACTTTATAAACAGTACCTACGATGAGTTCTCCTTCATCAGGCCATTCTTGATTTTTTCTTACCATCTAATCACCAAAATAAAAAATAAAAAAAGGATAAAATAAACTAAAAACTTAGTTTAATACTTTATCAATGTGTGCCATAATTTTAGCTTTTCCGCCACGGGATTTGACAATGGTTTTACCACAAATAATNNGCATTTTACATCAGAAGCGGCACGATCAAAAATTACTTGTTCATTGTCACAATCTAAACATTTTACTTTTAAAAAGTTTCCTCTACCTTTACTTACCATATTAATCACCTATTTAGCTACAAATTCTGGTTTACCAGTTCTGAAAGATTGTTTAATGTGTGATTTACCACATTCTTTACATTTTAATCTTAAATCTAATTTTTTAACAGGTTTGTTACCAGCAGGTAAAGGTCTTGGGTAACCTCTNNCTGTATCCAGCAGTTACACGTCTGAATTGTCTTTGTCCCCATTTTAACTCACTAGCTTTTCTTTTTTTAGCAGTGTGTACTTCATGCATTGTGTGTCTTTTACAATGTGGACAGTAAGTTCTTTTTTCTTTTGGTATTTTCATCTTAATTCACCACAAATAAGTATAATCCATTTATAAATTTATCTAACATTAATTTCATACAAGTTAGAGATAAAACTTTTAAGTAACTGGTCAAGTTTACTAAAAGCAAAAATCCAAAATTAAAAAAATAATTTTTTAATATTATAAATAGACATTTATTATATATGTTATTTGGTTATATTTAAATATTGGTATTTATAATATCAAATTTTTAAAATACGTCCCTTACGGTTTTTAACAAAAACCATTGCATTGATTTTAGGCAACACAACAACATCCTGAGGGTGGAACGGACCGTAGAATCTTTCATCCACACCGACAATAGGCCCAATTTCGTCAAAAACCAACAAATTTACAAGTTCTGCATCTTTGGCCAACCTTTTGGATTCCAAATCAATAAATTCGTCTTCACTGTCATGAAGTGCCTTGAATTCTTCATCTTCCTGTTTTCTGATTTGCTTTTCAATAGGTTCCACTTTCTCATCGGTGATTACCTTAGCATTGGAAATTTGATCTAAGCGATTTAGAGTTTCATCTTTAAGAGAGTCTTCAACCTTAGGCTTTTTGATTGGTTCAACTTTTTTATCCTCAATATTAACATCCAATGGAACCTCTTTTTTAGGTTCCTCAACTTCTATATTGATGGATAAATTGTCTGAAGACTTCTCATCATCATCATCATCGGTGAAATCAGACAATGAAATATTGTTTCTGTGGTCTTTTAAGGCATCAATCAAGGCAAAATAAAATCTTTCTTCCTCTGGGGTTAAATTCAAGGGAGTTGTGTCAATCAAATCAAATTTAGGTTTTCCTGTAAATAAATGATAAGACCTATGGATATTGACAACTGCCGCATCAGTAATCTTATGTTCTCTTCTTTCGCATATTTCTGTTGCCACTCTTTGAGTATCTTTTATTAAATTGAATTCATCGGCAAAAAAATCATTTCCTGCGGATTCTCTAAGTTTAGCTAAATATACGTGAATNNGTGAATATCCTGATAAAAAGTTTCCTCAACACGAGCTAAAGTAGCACTTTTACGCTCTTTTTTTTGTATTGTACGTAATGTTTGATAAAATTGGTCCACTTATTATCATCTCTTAAAAATAATAAAAAAAAGTTAGAAGATAAAATTACATTTAATCTTCTGTTTCGAGTCTTGGAGCTAGTAAAAAACTAAGCTTACCGTCACCAGTAACCATTTTAAGAGTTAAACTTAAAGGCATATCTGTTCCAAGACTGATTTCAGCTACATCGGAGAATTTATCTGCTTTAAGCATTTCTCTAATTTTATCTAAAGAGAAAGATGACTTTGCAACCTCATCAATTTCTTCTCCATGAATGTATTCCACACTTGCATCCCCGAATTCACCATCAGCTGAAGCAGTGAATTTCTCTTCATCAACTTGTAAACGTATTTTATCTGAAAAGATTNNATTGAGTCCTTAAGTAAACTAAATGGTACTTCAAAGGTAGTTGGATGTTGAAGTTGCGGTGGTGCTGGATTATCATATTCTATATCAATTAATCTAATTTTAAAGGTTCTAGTTGCTTCACCTTCAAAAGTAATAATGAAATTACCTTCTTCTACAGCCATTAAAACTCTATCATTTGATTTAGAACGTTTAAGAACCCTCATAAATTCATCAGTATCAATATTGATTTTNNAATATATTCATCAAATAAGTCTACATTAAGTTCTAAATGTACAAATGTTATATGACTACGGTCTAGGGCATCCAATCTCATGCCCTCACTGTCAGTTTGGATTTGTACTTCATCCACAATTGATGAAATAGCATCGAAACTGGTTTTTAAAATACTAGAATCACTTAATTCTGCTTTGAACATAATAATCCTCTAAGTCAATGATTAATAAATAAATATATTTATAACTTTATTATTTATAAATTTTATTTATTAGAAGCCTCTTTCATTGATTTTACATATTCCTTTAAATATTCTGTTGCATCTTCTCCGTGCTGTTCAATTATTTTTACAATTGCACTACCAACAATGACCCCATCGGAATATTTGGAGATGTTTTCCGCTTGGGCAGGAGTGTTAATACCAAATCCAACAGCTACAGGAATATCTGTTACCTCACGAANNATATCCTCAATGATTGATTCAATATCAGTTTTGATTTCAGACCTCATTCCAGTAACACCAAGTGAGGATACAACATAAATAAACCCTCTTGCATCATCAGCTATCATTTGAATTCTCTGTTTGGAGGTTGGAGCAATCAATGAAATGACATCAATACCATATTTCTTAGCGATTGGATCAATTTCTCCTTTTTCTTCAAATGGAATATCCGGTGAGATTATTCCATCCACTCCTAGTTCCTCACATTTCTTGAAGAATTCATCATATCCATAGAAGAATACTGGATTGATATAAGTCAAAAATACTATTGGAATATCTGATTTTTCACGTACCTTTCTTATTACTTCAAAAACATCATCTGTAGTTACATTATTTTTTAAGGCACGTACATTAGCCTCCTGAATTACAACCCCTTCAGCCATCGGATCAGAGAAAGGAATTCCTATTTCAATCAAATCACATCCTCCCTCTTCCATAGCTAGAATAAATTCAACGGTTTTATCAAGATTTGGGTCTCCTGCTGTTAAAAATCCTATAAATGCTGTTCCGTTTTCAAAAGCGTTTTTAATTTTACTCATACAATTCAACTCCCCTGTATCTTGCAATTGATGCGACATCCTTGTCTCCCCTACCTGATAAATTAATTACGATAATGTCGTCCTTATCCATTTCAGGAGCTATCTTAATAGCATGGGCCACTGCATGAGAACTTTCAATAGCTGGAATAATGCCTTCTGTTTTTGATAAATATTCAAAAGCCTCTACCGCTTCCTCATCAGTAATCGGAACGTACTCTGCCCTTTTTATATCCCTTAAATAGGCGTGTTCAGGACCTACACCAGGATAGTCAAGACCTGCTGAAACTGAATAAACCTCAGAAATCTGTCCTGATTTGGTTTGACTGAAAATAGATTTCATACCATGGAAAATTCCAATTTGACCATTGGTAAGGGCAGCTGCATTGTAAGGAGTATCAATTCCTTTTCCTCCTGCTTCACAACCAATCAATCTTACTTCCTCATCATCTATAAAGTCGTAAAATGCTCCCATTGCATTACTTCCTCCACCAACACAGGCCACTATTGCAGTTGGAAGTTTTCCCTCTTTTTCCAAAATCTGCTCCTTGATTTCCTTACCTATAACTGATTGAAAATCACGTACGATCATTGGAAATGGATGAGGGCCCATAGTTGAGCCGATGACATAGTTAGTATCATCGATTCTTGCAATCCATTCTCTAAAAGCATCATTTACAGCATCTTTAAGTGTTTTGGTTCCTGTTTTGACTGGATGCACCTTAGCACCCAAAAGCTCCATCCTATAAACATTCAGTGCCTGACGTTCAGTATCCACTTCACCCATAAACACTTCACATTCCATGTCCAGAAGTGCAGCTGCTGTTGCTGTAGCCACACCGTGTTGTCCTGCACCGGTTTCAGCAATAACTCGAGTTTTGCCCATTTTTTTGGCAAGCAATACCTGACCTAATACATTATTGATTTTATGAGCTCCTGTATGATTCAGATCTTCACGCTTGATGTATATTTTGGCTCCCCCTAGATCTTCAGTCATTCTTTCTGCATAATACAATAGTGACGGTCTTCCTGCATACTCCTTAAAAAGAGTGTTAAGTTCCTCTACAAATTCAGGGTCTTCCATGAACTTGTAATACTGCTCTTCCAAGTGTAATAATTCATTCATTAAAGTTTCAGAGATATATTGACCACCATATTCCCCAAATCTTCCATTACATCTTTCCATTATTTAACTCCATTACTTTTTTAATCTTAATTTCATCTTTAAAGCCTTCAGTTTCCACCCCGCTACTTAAATCAATCGCATAAGGGCAGAATTCTTCAATTGCTAGATTGATGTTATCACTGTTCAATCCTCCAGCTAAAAAAAAGTCCTTATCAATATTTGAATTTATTAAATCCCAATTAAAAGTCTTTCCGCTCCCCTTACCACTGTCTAAAAGAAGATAATTCACATCCAAATTTTCATAATAATCCAAGTCACTATCTTCCTTTATTTCAACAGCTTTTATTAACTNNTTTATATAATCATTGTCCTCCTCTCCATGAAGCTGGGCAATGTCAATTACCTTCTCACCATATAACTCTAAAATATCATCTATTTCAGCATTGACAAAAACACCAACAACAGGAATGTCCACAGTCATTAAACTCCTAAGCATCTTTGCAGTTTCAAAATCCACCTTTCTTTTGCTTTCGGCAAATACAAATCCTATGTAATCAGGAGTGTAGCGGTTTATGATTTCAATGTCTTCAGGACGTCTGATTCCACAGATTTTTAGTTTAGCCATTTTTAAGCTCCTCGATTAAGGCTTTTTTATTGTCTGATCTCATTAAGGTTTCACCAATCAAAACAGCATCAACATCATTTTCTTTTAATCTTTTAACATCCTCTGAAGTTTTAATTCCACTTTCGGATATGAAAATAATGTCTTTCGGAACATTTTTTCTTAACTTGATTGAGTTATTAATATCAACAGTGAAATCCTTTAGGTTACGGTTGTTTACCCCAATAATTCTTGCACCTGCATCCAAAGCCCTTTCAATCTCTTCCTCGTCATGAGTTTCAACAATGGCTGAAAGGCCCAGACTATCAGCTAATTCCAAGTATTCCTTAAGCTCCTTATCATCCAAAATACTTGCAATCAGAAGAATAGCTGATGCACCTATGAGTTTTGCCTCATAAATCATGTAAGGACTTATTGTAAAGTCCTTTCTCAATATTGGTGTTTCTACTGTTTGTGATATTTCATTCAATATTTCATTTGATCCTTGGAAAAAAAATGGCTCTGTCAAAACTGAAATAGCAGATACCTTTGCACTTTCATAATCCTTGGCAATGGCCAAATAATCAAAATCCTCTGCTATCAGTCCTTTAGAGGGTGATGCTCTTTTAACTTCACTGATAATAGCTATTGGTTTATCCATTAATGCCTTTTCAAAGGGAAAATCCTTTGTTATTTCCAATTCTTCAACCTTAGACTTAATCTCTTCCAAAGACTTTCCCTCAAATCTTTCCCTTGTCTTTTCAGTAATTTTAGATAACATGTTAATCATTAGTAAGTGCTATGAATTTGTTCAACTGTTCCAATGCCTTTCCAGAGTCTATTACCTCTTCTGCAATTTTAATACCTTCCGCCATGGACTCCGCTTTGCCTGCAACATACAATCCCGCTGCAGAGTTCATCAAAACAGCATCTCTTTGAGGTCCTTTTTTACCTTTAAGAACATTAAGAGTAATTTCCGCATTGAATTCCGCATCCCCACCAACAATGTCTGACTTTTTGGCAAGTGGAATTCCGTAATCTTCAGGAGAAATCTCATATTTGGTAATTTTAGAATCCCTTATCTCACATACAGTAGTCTTATCTGAAATTGATATTTCATCAATACAGTCCTGACCATATACAACCATACCTGATTTGATTCCCAAGTCCACAAGCACATTTGCCAACGGTTCTACAAGTTCCTCCGCATATACTCCTAAAACCTGATTTTTAGCGTGTGCAGGGTTTGTAAGAGGCCCCAATATGTTAAATATTGTTTTGACTCCCAATTGTGACCTTACGTTTGAAACGTGTTTCATGGCCTGATGGTATTTCTGTGCAAATAGGAAACATATGTTAGCTTCTTCAAACACCTTCAAGCTTTCTTCAGGACCCAAATTGATATTTACGCCTAATTCCTCCAAAACATCAGCAGCTCCACATTTGCTTGAAGCTGAACGATTACCATGTTTTGTTATTGGAACTCCTGCAGCAGAGATTACTATGGCTGATGTTGTAGATATGTTGAAACTGTTGGATTTGTCCCCTCCTGTTCCTACAATTTCCAAAACGTCCAAATCTGTCTCAAACTCCAGTGCATGAGATCTCATTGCTTCTGCAGATGCTGAAATTTCCTCTATTGTGGCCCCCTTGATTGAAAGTGCTGTCAGATAGCTGCTGATTTCAATTTCAGAAGTTTTTCCACTCATTATCTCATCCATTGACTGGTAAGCTTCCTTATAGGTCAAGTCCTCCTGTTCCATTAATTTATTAATACTCTTGTTAATTGAATAATCACCCAGGAAATTCTTGATGATTGTAAGTCCGCTTGGTGTTAGTATTGATTCCGGATGGAACTGAAGTCCGTATACGGGATATTTCTTATGTCTGACTGCCATCACTTCCCCATCATCACTGGTAGCTATTACCTTCAATTCCTCAGGAACTTCATTTTTCAAGCTCAATGAATGATATCTACCAACGGATACCGGTGATGACAGATTTTTGAAAATGTCTTCGCTGGTGTCAAATTCAACATAGGATGATTTTCCATGCATTAATTTGTCTGCATAGGAAATTTCACCACCAAATGCTGTACAAATTGCCTGATGGCCTAAACACACACCTAAAATAGGCACTTCCCCTGCAAATTCCTTTACAACATCTATACATATTCCGCTATCTTCCGGCCTTCCAGGCCCAGGAGATAAAATAATGGCTTCTATAGGAAGGCTTTTAAGTTCCTCTACGGTTACCTTATCATTTCTGAAAACCTTTATATCGGGATTGACGTTCCCTATTAACTGATATAAATTGTATGAAAAACTATCGTAGTTATCTATTAAAATAATCATTTTATTCCTCCATTCGCCNNTGCCATCTCCAAAGCCCTGATAACTGCAGCCGCCTTGTTTAAACATTCATCAAATTCATTGTTTGGAACACTATCTGCTACAATTCCTGCTCCTGAACGGACGAATACCTTTCCGTTTCTTGCAAAAGCTATCCTAATTGAAATACAAGTATCTATATTTCCACTTAAATCAATATAGCCGATTGCACCACCGTAAATTCCTCTTTTATTGTCTTCAAGCTCATTTATGATTTCACATGCCCTTATTTTTGGTGCTCCAGACAATGTTCCAGCAGGCAAAATTGAATCGATGGCTGAGAGATAATCCAAGTCCTTTCTTAAGGTTCCCGTAACTGTTGAGCCTATATGCATCACATGAGAAAATCTTTCTATTGAAAGATATTTGTCCACTGAAACAGAGCCTATCTCAGATATTCTTCCAATATCATTACGTCCCAAATCCACAAGCATGTTATGCTCTGCCAATTCCTTTTCATCTGCCAAAAGCTCCTCTTCCAGTTTCAAGTCCTCTTCAGGAGTTTTGCCTCTTGGACGGGTTCCTGCCAATGGGAATGTGTATAGTTTTTTATCATCCAGTTTTACAAGTGTTTCCGGAGAGGCTCCTGCAATCTCAATATCATTACTTGAAAAATAAAACATGTAGGGAGAGGGGTTTGTAGTTCTTAAAACTCGGTATGTGTCAAAAAGACTTCCTGAAATATCCGCTTCAATCCTGTTGGAGAGAACAACTTGGAATATATCTCCCTCTTTAATGTAGTGTTTTGCCTTCTCAACCATTTCACAGTATTTTTCTCTTGAAAATACCGGTTTAAAATCTGATTTAAGCTCCAATGCAGGAATATCTGCTTTTTGACCGTTTTTAATTAAATCCTCCATTTTATTTAATTCTGAAATAGCCTTCTCATAATTCTCTTCAACATTGTTGGTTTCCATGTTCACTATCAATACGATTTTCTGTTTGAAATTATCGAAAGCTATTACCTTATCAAATAACATTAAATCGATGTCTTTAAATTGATCCTGATTTTCAGCATCCAATTTAAGAGAAGGTTCCACATATTTAATGTAGTCGTATGCAAAGTACCCGACAAAACCACCTGCAAATGTAGGTAACCCTGGAATTTTAGGAGCCTTATTTTCATTAATTAACTTTTTGATTATTTCACGGAGATTGTCCGTTTCAATTTCTGTTGTTTCATTTGTGTCAATTTCCTTAATTGTGACAATATTATCCTGACAGGTANNAAAAGAGGATCATATCCAAGAAAGCTATATCTTCCCCACTGTTCACTTTCTTCTACACTTTCAAGCATATAGCAGTGATTGCTAACATTCTTAATCATTTTCATTACTTCAATTGGAGTTGCAATATCTGAAAACAGTTCGCAACTTATTGGAATTCTTTTGTATTCTTTATTCTTCGCAATTTCTTTTACTTCTTCCAAAGTTGGGGAAAACATAATTATCACTAGTATAATATAATAATAATG
>DAII01000096.1 GCA_002496065.1 Methanobrevibacter sp. UBA586 | reverse complement strand
ACAACGGCATATTTGCCTCTTAGGAAATAGACCAGAACTCCTCCCCATGACAATACAATTGTAATTATGTAGGAGATTATTATCATCCTTCTTTTTGTGTTCTCCTGAAGTTCGAATACCATGTTTGGAGGTACCGCGTTTTCTACAAGAGGTGTTCCACATTTTGCACAGAAGTCGTACTCATCCTTATTTTCATAACCACAATTCTTACAAATTCTTACCATACTTATCAAATCTATTCAATAAAGTTAATGTTATCTACATCAGGTCTTGGTGGACTTTGAATTTGATTATCACTTTCATAACCAAGCAAAAGACCGGAAATTGGAACGAACCCTTCAGGAAGATCAAGTCTTAACATGACGTCAGGTTCCACCAATGTTTGAATCGGTGATATCACATAACAGCTTCCGATTCCCAAATCAGTAGCTGCAATTGACATTGTTGTAATTGCTGCTGAAGCGTTGATTTGTGAAAACGGAGCTTCAGGAGTTGAAACAACAATTAGTGTTGGAGCATTGTACAATGGCTCATAACCTGGCATTGAAGCCCTTTCCTTCATAAATCCCTCGCTTGCAAGCATCTTGAGCTTTGTCTTATCGTTGATTTCTGTTAAAAACTCTTTATTTTGAATTACAGTAACTTGGAAAGGTCCTGCATTTGGAGCCTTGTTGGCAACGTCCAAAATTGTAGATAGCTCTTCTACTGTAATCTGTTCATCCTTATATCCACGAACGCTTTTTCTTGAAATAATTGCTTCTAAAGTTTCCATTTTTATCTCCTCAATTTAAGATATACTTATAAATAATCTTCAGATTTTAAATACATTACTATTTCCTTAAATGATTTATTTCTATAATCAATATTATAAACTTCACCATAGTAAGAAAATCCCAACTTTTCCAGAACCCTTCTTGACTGGCTATTGTTGGTTTTAAATGTTGCAAAAATGTTTACAAGATCCAAATCCTCAAATGCATGGCGAAGCAATGTTCTGGATGCTTCCACAACCAATCCATTTCCCCAAAATGGCTCTCCAATCCAGTAGCCCAACTCACCGTTTCCTTCACCCCAGTAATGGTTTCCATCAGGATAGACCAAAAGATTGATACATCCAATCGGCCTTTCATCCAATACAATTGCATAAGTCTCCTTTTTGGAAAATACCGTTTTGATGATTGAAAGACTTTCATCGATTGAGTTGTGTGGAGGCCAGCCTGCAATGGGACCTATCTTGGGATTTTTTGCATAATGATAAAGACACTGAGCATCACTTTCTCTCCAAGGCCTTAACATCAAACGTTTTGTTACAAATTTCATCTTAATATTTATTATGTCCTTTACAATAATTAATATTGTAGGAATTATTATGAATCTTGAAAAAACAATTGAAAACATTGAAAAGACAGCAGACAGCTATATCGACCCGGAACTCATCTCCGTAATCATCTATGACAACAATACATTAGGAACTAATGACTTTAACAGTTTAAACGACTACGGAATCGAAAAAGAAGATAGTTACGCTTCAAAGGTAATGAAGGTTTTAAAAAAGGAAAATGTATTAGNNTTTTATATTTGGGAATGCTTACCTTTGCTCCCGTAATCAATGAATGTGACCTCTATTCCACAGAGGACTTTACAATACAGCTAACAGAAGAAGAATTTGAAAAATACGGGCACTTGAAAGACAAATACTTTGGAATGTTGTTTAAAAAGAACAGTGAAGATTATGTTATCGGATGCTGTGACATCTGCGGATGCAAAATCGATTCCTGTTTTAGGGAATTTGAAGACTGTGATGACACTCTTGTTAAAAAAATAAAAGAAATCATTAATACAAAAATTATCTGATTAATTTTTGCTTAATGTTTTCCCACATTGCCTGTTCTTCACCGCAACCTGTCATTATCACATAATCGTATTTGGAGTTTTCAGCTAGTTCACATAGCTTATCTATTCTTTCCTCCATCTTTTCATAGCTTAGAGGATAGAATGTTGAATTGAACTCCTCCTTGATTTGATTGTAGTAATGCTCAGCTATTCCAATTGATTCACGGCCCGGAACGACAATCAGATGAGCCGGATGAAGTGCACGGATGGCTTCAAGATGGTCTTCGAAAATCTCTTCCTCATCAACATCGGGAGTGGTATAGATGAACTCCAATGGACCGTCAATATACTGATTCATGAACATCCCATTAATTTTAGCAGCATCACCATTGTCTCCTTGCCCCAAACCTACTTTTTTACCGTTTACATCAACCACTTCAAATCTTCCAGGTGGAATAAATGACATGTCAAGATTGTTGAAGACCTTTGATACAGTACTTTCAATTCTTTCAGGATATGGAGTGAATGTTGCATAGGCAGTGATTGATGCCAATGTGTTGTAGACGTTGTGGAAACCGAATTGAGGAACTGTCAATCTAACATTAAATGAAACATTGTCATTTACAGTGTAGTTGAACAGATTACCTTCAATATCCAAAATCCAGTTTTTGTCATTGAATTCTATTTTTTTAAGATAAACGTTCAAAGGAGGTCTTTCAAGACCGCAGTCAGGACATTTGTAGATTCCACGATGGTTCATGAACCTATGGGAATATTCCAATTGGGCACCACATTGAGGACATTCAACTGTTACGTCTTCAAAGATGTCATGAACTGATTCGTCAGCTATTCCGAAGTAATTAATCTTTACATCAGAGTCCTTGTTCAGTCCTATGTTGGCTGTTCTAGGGTCATCTGCATTTGTAATGATGACTCCTCTTTTCATGTTTTTTGTAAGTAATGTTTTGGCTTCCAGATACTTGTTGAAAGGATTTTTAACTCCAGCCACTTGAGTATGTTCACGGGAGATTGTTGTATAAACAACCCCTATAGGATCAATAAGTCTTTGAACTGTATCAGGTATTCCATGTTTGATATCTCTGATTCCATATTCAAAAATACCCAAATCTCCTTCTCCTTTTAAAAGACCAGTAGTAATTGCATTTATTGTATTACTTTCATAACTTCTCCTGATTTCCAAATCATTAGAGAAAAGTTCTATTAATAATGTAGTGGTGGTTGTTTTTCCGTTGGTTCCTGTAACTATAATGGAACCTATATCCAACTCTCCTGAAAGCTCTTTTAGAGCCTCTTCTCCACCAACTTTAAAAAATAATGCTCCGGGAAATGAAGTTCCACCCCCAGAACCCATTTTAGTAATAGGAATAGCTAATTTCCCTGCAATTTTTGCTAAGTCATAACGCATTTTTTCACCACATTTAGATTAGTAGGAAATAATATAAAAAATTTATTCTATTGCCTCTCCAGAGTTTTTCACACAAATCTGATACTCTGTTGATATCCCAATATTGACCATACATTCCTTTGAAATCTCATCATATCAATAATACAGTCCCAAGATTCATCCTTTAATGTCATTTAAAGAAACCTTATCGTTTCCAAGGTTTAGAGCAAAGGAACAGCTCCTATAACTAGTAGTATTTGTCAAGTAATGCAAGTAACAATATCCACATCAGCTTCCCTTTCGTTGTCTGTTCTTCGCAAAGCCTGTTCGGTTGAATCTGCATCCATTCAAATTGGACAATACTAATGCTGTTGTTATTTCAATATCAAAGGTATCGCCATATTGTGTGTATTGGAATTGTATCTAATTCCAAAACTCATTCATCAAATCCTTGTAAACAATCTTTCCGCATTGTTTACTATATTTGCCATTGTTGCAATTGTCCTAGACAAATCATCGGAAAATGTTCCTCTTGGCATTCTAGACTCTTTCATGTCAACTACTGAATCTGCCTCTAGCTGAAATCTTTCCATAAATTCCACAGGAACATTCAATGCGTCCCTAAAAACAAAACCTATAATGGCAACTTAATGTTCATAATTAATAATAAGATTGTTATAATATATAAATAATTTAAAAATAGAAAAAATAAACCAGTTTTAGTTGTGAACTGGTTTTTTGATTGTTTGTTTTGAAACGGATTCGGAAACCTTGGATTTTAACGCTTTCATCTTGTCAATTAGATTGTCTTTTTCAGCACTGTTGACAAGGATATTTTCCAAAACGTCACTTAAGGTTTCTGTAGGAACTATTTCAATCATTTTTTCGTATTTCTTCTCTAGCATTACATCCTTAAGATTGGATTTAGGAATCAATACTTTTTTGATACCTGCCTCTGCAGCAGCCTCTATTTTAGCTGTTGCTCCACCAATAGGCATTACATCTCCACGAACATTAAGAGAACCTGTCAATGCGACGGTCTGGTCAATTGGAATGCCCTCAATAGCTGAAATTACTGCAGATGCTATTGAAACACTTGCACTGTCCCCTTCAACACCATCGTAGGTCTGGATAAACTGAACGTGAATGTCATAATCAGAAATGTCCTTGTTGGTGTATTTCTTAATTAATGCACTTACGTTTTGAACTGATTCCTGAGCGATTTCACCTAATTTACCTGTAGCAATAATTTTACCACCGTTTTTGGATTGTGTAGGTGCTGCTTCAGCTGCGATTGGTGATACGATACCACTTCTATCTCCAATAACTGCAAGTCCATTTACCATACCGACTTTTCCACCTTCAGCATTTACCATACTGTATTCTTTTCTTTGCTTGATGGACATGTCAGCCATTTGCTGTTCAAGGGTTCTTGAGAATTTCTTAGCTTCAAGTACATGTTCAGCTGTTACGACATCTGAATCCTGTTCAATAGCTACGTCTCCTGAAGATCTTACAAGTCCTCCTAATTCCCTCAGTTTAAGGGTTAATGCATCTTGTTTGCCTGATCTACGTTTAGCTTCAAGAATGATTTCATCCAATGCATCAGGTGTGAAATGAGGAATTCTTCCATCGTTTTTAACTTCCTGTGCTACGAACTGTACCAGTTTTTTCCTGTTTTCCTCTGTATCCTCCATGGAATCCTTCATGAATACCTCATATCCGTATCCACGGATTCTAGATCTCATAGCTATGTGCATTCCTTCAAGAACCTGAATGTTTCCTGATGCTACAAGAACAAAGTCACAAGGTACTGATTCTGATCTTACCATTGCACCACTGCTGTTTTCACTTTGACCTGTAATGGAATACTGTTTTTCCTGCATTGCTGAGAGAAGTTCCTGTTGTGTTTTCATACTCATTGTACCGATTTCGTCAATGTATAAAACTCCTCTGTTGGCCTTGTGAATCATACCTGCCTCTACACGTTCATGTGCAGGAGTTCCAAGTCCTCCTGATTGGTAAGGGTCGTGACGTACATCTCCAAGTAATGCTCCTGCGTGTGCTCCGGTTGCATCCATGAATGGAGCAAATCTTTTGTCTTCGTTGTTTACAAGCAATTTTGGAGATAGTGTTATGTTTTTAGGTTTTAATTGAATTGAAATCAACAAGATTAGTGCTGCTGCAATAATGGCTTCAAGTAATCTTCCATACATGAAACCTATCACGACCACTGCACCTATTGCAAACATTGTCAAGAGGGTTTTCTTCTCTTCATAACCTTTTGAGGAAGCCTTTGTGGCCTTGACAATCTTTTTTCCTTCTCCTGCAGGAACTGTTCTTATGAGGGGATGGTTTGCATCCTCAGCATTGGGATAGATTAAAATGTCCTGAAGCACTTCATGAGGTAAAATTTGAGCCATTCCCTTTGCAAGCATTGATTTACCTACTCCTGGATCTCCAATAAGCAGTACATTTCTTCTCTGCTTTGCAGCCTTTTTAATTGTTTCAATTGACTCTTCATGTCCAATAACTTGATCTATTAATAAAGGTGGAACCTCAACATCACTTGTACTTGTGATGGAATAGTCCAACATAGNNCAATTTCAGGCTCTAATACTACTTCTTTAGAAGAATCTTCCAATGATTCTTTCTCTTCAAATTTCATAAACCAACCTCGTAATTTTTTTGTTATATTTATAAAATGATATTAAATCGACAAACTATTTAAATATTATCTCAATAAAGATATAAAAATGTTTCGACTTTAGTAAATAAAAGTAACTAAAACCAAATTCATTAAAATATCATGAATAATTTAATCAAAAATG
>DAII01000117.1:3121-5594 GCA_002496065.1 Methanobrevibacter sp. UBA586 | reverse complement strand
GGGCAAAAATAGGGGATAGTCCAATAGTTAGTGAACATAAACATAAAATAGGAACTCCTACCATGGGAGGAATCGCTTTCTTACTTACTATTTTATTGATAATGGCTATTTATTACAAAAATACAATGATTCTTATAACTTCCTTCATGATGATTGCAGGAGGAATATTTGGTTTTGTTGATGATTTAATAGGTCTTCAAATTAAGGAAGTTCAAAAACTTGTTGTCAACACATCCAAAAAGGTAATCTCTCTTGGAAGGTTGGAAGTTGAACCGGACGAAGAGGTTAGAGTAGCTACACCAAAGGCAAAGGCAGAGGTTGATGAGCTGGTTAAGGACGGAAAGGTAAAGGTAATTGGAGAAGTTCCAATCAAATTGGAACCTGAAGAGTTTCCTAAAATCCTTTGTCAGGTGTTCATTGGTGTATTGCTAGGTTTGACTGGATATGTAACTAATCTGGGCGGATTCAGTTTAGGTTGGTTGATGTTTCCTGTAGTTGTAATAGCTATTCTGGGTGCAATCAATGCAGTAAATCTTATTGATGGAATGGACGGTCTGGCTGCAGGTATCATTGCAATAGCCTCAATCTCATGTTGTATATATGGATGGGTTCTTGGAAGGCCTGAAATATTACCTCCCTTTGTAATTCTAGCTGGAATATGTTTAGGATTTTTAATATTCAACAAGTATCCTGCTTCAATATTTATGGGAGATACAGGATCATTCATATTGGGTGTAGGATTTGCCACTGCTGTTTTGATATGTGACATTCCATATTTTGGAGTATTGTCTCTTGCAGTGCCTATCCTGTCTGTTGTTGTAAGCCTTCTTCACAGAGCACACATTATTAACTTGCCTGTTGAACCGCTTCACCATACTCTTAACCACAATGGAATGTCTGAAGTAAAAATAGTTGTTCTTTACTGGTTGGGTACTGCAATAGCATGTGCCATTGGAATCCTTGGAAGAATATTCCTATTCTAATTTTTTTTCTTTTCAGGTGATTTTTATGAATATTCAAGATTTAGCTAATTCTATTAACGGTCAAATTAAAGGATCAGATAATTTTTTCACAGATTTTACAGGGAGATTCTTATTTTTAAACAATGCGAGTAAAGGAGATATTGTCATACGTCATTGGATTGATGAAAAAGGTGTTGAAATATCATCATCTAAAGAGATATCTTGCTTAATCACTCAAAATCCAAAGGATGGTGCTCTTGAAAAGGCTGAGGAGCTTAACTTTCCTTTAATTGTTGTTGATAAAATTGAACTTGCCAGTGCATATGCATTAAAACATGCCATCAGCAATTTTTCACCAGATTCCAAAAATGTCATCATTACAGGAACTAACGGCAAATCCACAACTTCACACTTGATTTACCACATTCTTGACAATGCAGGGTTCAGGGTATTTACAAACACGGATTCAGAATCAGAATTCAATACTCTGATTGATCCTATGGTTGCTAATCTAATAGCTAGTGAAGTCATTGAAAACGGTCCTTTGGACTATTTAGTAATTGAAGTTTCAGAAGTTCAGGGCTGGCTGGGCAATCTTATGAAGAATCACGCATATATGATGGCTGATGCCGTTGGAGCGGATGTTGGAGTCATTACAAACATAGCAATGGATCACATAGGTCTTGTAAACTCAATTGATGAGGTTTTTGATGAGATTCGAGCAGTTCCTGATGCCATCAAGGACTCTCTTATTTTAAATCATGATGATGAACTTGTAATGAAGGTGGAGTCTTCAAAAAACAATTATTACTGTTCAATGTCACCTTTGGAAGATTCCAAACAGGCAGTCTACTATGATAATGGTATTATATATGACGGTGAGGTTATTTTAAAGGATGAAGAGTTGCCCTTTAATAGCTATCACTTTATTCAGAATATTCTCTCTGCAGTTGGGGCATGTATTGCATTGGGCATTGATGTTGAGGATATCAGGAAAGGTGTCAAATCATATAAGTCCCTTAACAGAAGGTTTTCCAGACTCAATGAAAAACCGTTGATAGTGGATGACTTTGCACACAATCCTGATGGCATTAAGGCCACCATCAAAGAAACCCTTAAAATAGTCCCAGAGGGTAAAAAACTTCACGTGGCATGTTCCATCAGAGGATCTCGTGGAGTGGACATAAACAGACTCAATGTTGAGGCCCTTGTTGAAAGCTACTCAGAAAATATGGATTTGACAATATCATCCAGCATTGATGTGGTGGATAATTTGAACACTGTCACCCCTGAAGAAAAGGAGGTTTTCTTCAACACATTAAATAAAAACAATATAGATTTTAAACATTTTGATACTCTTGAGGAGACTTTAAAAAATGTTTGCGGAAGTGCTTCTGATGAGGATGTTATTTTATTGATTGGTGCTCAGGGAATGGACCCTGCAGAGGGTATTCTAAAGGACATTTTATAATTTTTTTATCTGGGAAATTATTATATATTATGTTATCTTA
>DAII01000117.1:0-3069 GCA_002496065.1 Methanobrevibacter sp. UBA586 | reverse complement strand
TAAAGATTAGAAGGGACACCTTAATTATTTTATTACTGGCGTTTATTTTAATTCTTTGTGGACGTTTGATTACTTATGTAGCTTATGCATCTTCACCTGAAACCACAGATGGTGTGCAAATATCAGGAATTATTGTAAAAGGAAATGATTTAGTTCCCGTAGACACTATAAGAGCAAATGTAATGCAATCTGGTTTAAGAAGTGGTAGTGTAATTCATGGAGATATTCTAAAAACATCTAAGCGGGAAGTAGCACTACAGGATGCTATTCAAACGGCACAAAATTTAGCAACGCTGTCGACGGTACCTGGTACATCTGTTGCTCCAATCACGGCTGCTGATGTTCAGGTAGATAAAAACACAGGTATTGTAACGGTAACGGTTATTGAAGATTTTTCATCAGTAAAACTTGAAAACAGTACGAAATAGGGGGGTTAATTTGAAAAAACGTGGAGTATTAGGAGTATTTTTCATAGTGCTTTTATTATGTATGAGTAGTGTTTCAGCTACTTGTAATATAATCATCATCACAGATCCAACTGGAGAAGATCCTAATGGTGCAGCAGCCGGAAGTATATCATTTGCACAGAATATGTTTCAGTCAACATTTTTAATGTCAAGAGACAATCATTTTGCTGTACTTTCTGGAGGTACCGGTAGTTCAGAGTCAAGATTGGATTCCATTGTGGAAGCGGTAGCAACCCTTAAGAACAATGCGTCAGTATCATCAACAGCAGCCATTGCAAACCAATATGATGGTGCTCGTCTGGTTGTAGGGGGACCTTCTATAGGAGCTGCTGTTTCAGGATCATTTAGAGCTTATGTTATTACTGTGGAGGACAACTCAACTATTACTGTAACACCATATTCAAGCGGAACAGCAGTACTGCAACCTGGACAAAAGGGAGCTATTATTCACTTGAGAAACACTCAGGGAAATCCGATGTACGGTACTGCAGATTCAGTTCGTAAGGAAACAGCTATGAATATTGGTAAGATGATTAGAGACGGATATCCTGCAACTACCATTCTTTCAGAGGCCATGGGTGAAGTGGCTAGAGACTCTGGAGAAAAATACGGTGGGGGAGGTGTAAACCTTATTTCCGGATTGTCCACTGGAGACATGTTTACCCCAACTCAAATGAATGAAACAGGTTATCCGATGGATGAGGAATATTCAAAAACTTGTGATAACTGTGGATGGGGATTAGGTTATCCCGCTGCGGAACAATATGACAAATGTCCGCAATGTTCTCATGATCTTAAAACCATCTACGCTTATGAGGCTTTGGGAAATACGATAACAGTATCTAAGGACTCAGTAAGTGTATCAGTTTATGGTAGTGATGAACCTGGATTATCCGCTACAACACAGAATGTAGTAAAAAATGCTGTAGCTAAAAACGGATATGATTCAAAAGTTATTGCTGATTCAATCAATAAAGCGATTGACAATGGTCTTTTGGTAGGTGTGGATCACGTTGAACCTAAGGATATCAATGTTAAAAAAGACTCAAAGGCAGTAGGTATTTATTACACAGGATTAGCTGGAGACAGATCCTCGCCGGCATGGGACTTACCGATTGATTCAAACATTTTAAACATTTTGGGAAGCATACAAACAGTAATTGGAATTATTTTAATTCTTCTGGTGGTCTTTAGAAGCAGACTTCTTAAATCTTTCCAAAAATAATTTTTTTTATTTTTTTAAGGGGATATTAAACATGGCATTAGTTTTAATAAGGGGTGAAAGCAATTCCAAGCTACTTAATTCAATAGCTGACTTGGAAAGACATGGTAACTTAAATTTAGTAAGTAAACCTAAAATTATCGATGCAAAATTTGCAGATAGACTTGTTGAAAATATTTTAAAATCAAAATTAAGAACAAAATCAAATGTAGCAACTTCCTTTTTCATTAAGGAGGATACTACTTTAAGTATTGTAAAAATTAAAAAAATCCATCCGCCAGCTCATGTGGTTATTATTAGTGATGAGTATGAAGGATATAATGATTTGAAAAAGAAACTGGAAACAGCACCTAATTTTGAAGGTTATTACTCACACAAATCCAAAACCACTGGTATGAAGGATTATAAACTTAAAAACGAGAAACTTATAAAAAATAATAAATTAAATAGCTATTCAAAAAGATAGCTATTTTCTTTTAATCTTAACAATACTACCTAATTTTACACCTGATCCAGAACTTCCTATATATTGGCTCAAATCGTCAGTATTGTATTTTTCAAGTAATTCAATATTCAAGGCCTTTTCTAACTTTTGAATAAGCTTGGTATCTGGAACCATTTTTTTAGACTCTATCCTATGGATTACAGAAACTTTTTCATTGATTTTTTGACCTAACTGTTCACGACTCCAGTTTTTGGCTTCTCTTTTCTTTCTGATAATCTCATTATAGTCTTCCATTAACTCTTCTTGTGGTTCCTCTCTTCTAGGTTGTTGTCTTTTTTGGTTCTTGTTATTTTGTTTTCTGAATTTTGGTTTTGGTGGTTCCTTCTGTATTCTTCCAAATCTGGAGCATTCATCACAAACGGCCATTATGGAACCATCGATTTTTACTCTTTTTGGGTGGTCGGAAATTGGTTTTCCACAGATTTCACATTCCATACGAATCATTTCTCATATTTGATTAGTTGNNTGAGTGCTATATTTTGTTATATCTGGATTTATTATTATTATTTTATTTCTATTATTAAAGATTTGTCATTAATTTTATAAAGTAAGCAAAACTAACATTTTATGTTAAGTAATATCATAAACTTTAAATATAAATTTATAAATAATATAAAGTAACAAATGGTTATTAAGGTATATTGACGTTGAATGTTACTATCTAAATATTAATTTATTTGGAGATGATATATTGAATAATAATAATCTTTTAGAAGATTCCTCCAAAGAAGAATTATTGAATAAAATTGATGAAATGGAAGAAGAAATCAATTCAATCAAAGAAGAAAATTCTAAAACAAAAACTTTTAGTGTTAAGATAAAATTAGATTCTCATACACAGCAAATGGAATATATGGGAACAGAAGAGTTTAAAA
>DAII01000140.1:6361-10937 GCA_002496065.1 Methanobrevibacter sp. UBA586 | reverse complement strand
AGGAAGTTTATATATGAATTTTTTAGTTGTAGGTGCAGGAAACGCTGGAAGGCCTGTTGCAAGATTGCTCAATAATCAAGGAGAAAATGTTGTTATAACTGATCCTAAGACTATTGATGAGTTCAAGGAAGATGTGCAAAAAATTTTAAAACAAATTGAAAAGGAAGGAGTCACACTTGATTTGGGAAACCCTGATCCAAGTATCGATAGGATCGACATGGTTTACAAGGCTCCTAGTTTGCCAGATTCAGCTCCTATTGCTAAAAAGATTAAAAATGCCAACTTAAAAGTTTTAACCAATGAGGAATTCTCCAGAATGGTCAATGATTTGATTCCCGTAGACATTCTTGGAATTACCGGAACAATGGGTAAGACAACTACCACATTCATTACAACTGCAATTTTTAAACAGGCAGGTTACAAGGTATGGTCCTGTTCCTCTCTTGTAAATAATCTTGTTAGTGAAGCTATCATTGACGGCATTGTAAAAGGTAAGGCTCAGGATTGTGATATAGCTATTTTTGAACTTCCTCATGGAACCATTGGACTTTTAGATAAATTGGACATCAGAATAGGTCTTTTAACCAATATTGCAGAGGACCATTTGTCCGAATTTGGAGGTTCTCTTGAAAAATATCAACAACGTAAGTTAATATTGGAAAAAATGAGTAAAATTTTCATATCTAACAACTCCTGTCGTGACATCATTGAACCTATAAGGCCAGTAGCCCTTTTCTATGAACTCAATAATCCTGATAGTATAGTGGATTTCATTGGATTTGAAGGGGAAGAATCATTAACAATCAAACATGGTGACCTTGAATTTACAACTCCTTTCCATATGATGAGTTATTTCTTTGAAAACTCACTTGCAGGTTCCGCTTTGGCTTTGGAATATGGTGTTTTAAAAGAAGATATTATTGATGCGTTATCTAATTTTAGAGGTTTGCCTGCCCATATGCAGGATTTAGGAGATTATAATGGGCGTAGGGTTATTCTGGATTCAGCATTTTTATATGATGGAATGAAAATCACATTGGAATATTTCAAGGACGATAATGTTGTCCTGTTCTTGGATCATTTTGATACACTTTCAAAAAGGGATAAAGCAGAGGTTGGCGAACTTGTAGGCCAATATGCGGACACGGTAATAGCTAGTGGATTTAATGAAGTGACTCAGGAAGTTGAAATGGGGGCGGCCTATGAGGTTCTGGACGCTATTGACAACCTAAATGTCACTAAAATTGCATGTGAAAACATCACTGATGCTGCAGAATTGACCTTTAAATATTCTAAACCTGGTGACATTATTTTGCATATGGGGCCTTTAATAGCCTATGACAGATTAACAACTGTTGAAAAAATTATGGAAGGTCTTGAAAGAGGTTGTAATAAATATGATTAAAGATGATGCTGTTTTTGGTGTTGTAGGAGTTTGTGGTGCTAACGGTAATCTGGTAGCCAGAATTCTTAATCAAAGAGGTNNGGTTTTGAGGTCATTGGTGTGGATAGCTTTTCAAGGAAAGATTGCAGATTTGCTAAATCTCTTGAAGGTTATGATATTGAACTGTCATTTGGGGGAAATCCTGATGATGAGTTTTTTGAAAGGATAGACTATTTGGTTCCTCCTATAAGTCTGTCCAAGGACAATGAGATTTTTAAAAAAGCCAATGACAACAATGTCGAAATATTTTCAGTTTATGATATTATAGATAATTTTAATGTTGATAAGCCTGTTTTTGGCATTACCGGAACCAATGGTAAAACCACCTCAACAGAACTTCTTAAAAAAATAGCTTATGACAACAACATAGTTCCATCTGAACATGATTTGGAGGGCATGCAGGGCAATGCCGAATTTATTCCAATTCTACAGTCTCGTTTAGATGGGGATGTGAGTATTTTGGAAATAGGTACTTTTGGTGTTCCAGGTACGGTTAAAAGAATAGCAGATAATGTGGATTTGCAATCAGGATTGATTACAAACATTACAGAAGACCATTTAAATGACCTTTCAGGATTTTTGGAATATGCTTATGTTAAAGGAGAGTTTATCCAATCACTTAACGGTAAGCAGATTATTGTAAATGCAAATGATCCTACAATTATGGGACTGTTAAAAGATTTGGAGTATAATGGTGAAGTAATTACATTTAGGGTAGAGGCACCGACTACATCAACGGTCGAAAAACAATGTGTCTGTGGGGAAACCATCAAGGTAAATGAGATAATTTCCGGTTCAGGCTATTATTTCTGTAAATGTGGCATTACAACACCTCAAACGGATTATATTGCAACCAGTGTAGATTTAAATAACAGAACATTTGATCTGTTCACTCCTTCAGGAAAGATAGAAGTTAAAATGCAATTGGACGGCATTCATAATGTTTATAATGTTACTGGGGTCATAATAGCAGCTCATGAATTTTTGGATTTGCCATTTGACAGGATACTTGAATCGGTTGCCACATTTACAGGGGTTGCAGGAAGAATGGAAAAAATCCGTACAATTGATGGAAATGAAATTATTGTTGATTTTGCCCACAATCCGGCAGGAGTTAAAACAGTCTTGGCAGCATTTAAAGAATTATATGGTGACATTACCACTGTCGTTACCATATCTTCAGAATCAGGTGAGGAAGGGGATTTGGAAATCTTCAGGAGTGTTCTTGAATTTTCAAAATATGTAATTCCTGCTTCATTGGCATCTCAAAAAATAGCTAAAAGGCTAATTGAAGAGGATTCCTCTCTTAAAGGTAAAATATTTTTAGATGAAATCGATAGTGATTTCGTTAAAAATGGAACTATTGGAGCTACTCCCGAAGATGTTAAAAAGGGTGTTGAAAATGCATTGGCTCTTGATTGTGATAAAATCATTGCTATTGGAGAGGCTGCATCTAAATTTAAAGAGAGTATATTTGATATATGATTACTTTTCAAACACTCTCGTTATGTTTTTATAAATATAAAAGAAAATATTTAAAATATGGCAAACTATATAGAACATTCATTAATTAAACCTAATTCAATTGAATCAAGGTTATATCAACAAGTTTTAGCAGGGGATGTTTTAAAAAAAGGAAATACTATGATTGTTGCCCCTACAGCATTAGGTAAGACAATTATAGCTGTGCTTATAGCCTTAGATAGATTAGAGAAGATTAAACATTCAAAGATATTGATTCTCTCTCCAAGTAAGCCATTAGCTATTCAGCACGAAAACAGTTTTAAGGAGTTTTTAAACGTTCCATGTACTTCCATTACTGGAGCTGTCAAAACCGATGAGCGTGTTAAAAGATGGGAGGAATCTCAAGTAATTTCTGCAACACCTCAAACAGTGGAATCAGATTTGTTGAATGGAAGATACACACTGGATGATGTTTCCTTAATAGTCTTTGATGAATGTCATCATGGGGTAGGGTCATATTCCTATGTTTATCTGGCTTCTAGATATGTTAAGGAATCTAATTATAATCTTATTGTAGGCCTTACAGCGTCTCCAGGCTCAGACAAGGAAAAAATAAAAGAAGTTTGTCAAAATTTATATATTCAAAATGTTGTAGTTAAAAATGAAGATGATCCTGATGTCAAGCCTTATTTCAATCCTGTTGAAATTGACTGGGTTAAGATAAAGATGTCTGAAGAGCTTAATAAAATCAAGGAACTGGTGAATAAGGCTCTCAAACTAAGGCTAAAGGCTCTTAAAAACATGAAAATCATTAACACGATTTCGGTTAACAAAAGGGATATTTTGAAGGCAAGGGCAAGAGTTCAAAACACAATTGCCCGTGCGGTAAATCCCAATAAGGAATGTTTCAGGGCAATATCCATTTTAAGTGCAGTCATTAATATTCAACACTCCTTGGAACTTATAGAAACTCAGGGAGTCACTACCTTCAATAAATATGTGGGACGTTTGAGAAAAAAGAAAACTAAGGCAGCCAAATCATTAATGTTGGATAACAATTTTGGTAAGGCCGTCACATTGGCTAAAAAAGCTGAACAGAATGGTCTGGAACATCCTAAACTTAACAGGCTAGTTAAGATTCTTAAAAAAGAATTATTTGACGATGGACAAACAAAATTACAGTCTGNNCCAAAACAATAAAAATTCCAAGGTAATGGTATTTACCCAGTATAGGGATACTCTTGAAATGATTTATGAAAGACTTGAAAAAGAAGGTATCAAATCAGCTAAATTCTTTGGTCAGGCATCAAAGGATGGTCAAAAGGGATTGACTCAAAAGAAACAAAAAGAAATCATCAAATCATTTAAAAAAGGAGAGTATGATGTTCTTATATCTACAAGTGTAGCTGAAGAAGNNTATATGAACCTGTTCCATCAGAGGTTAGGATGATTCAAAGAAGGGGAAGAACAGGGCGTAAAAGGACAGGAAAGGTTAAAGTTCTTGTTACGGAGCAAACTAGAGATGAGGGTTACTATTGGGCTTCNNTTCCATCAATAAGGAAAAAAGAATGAAAACTCAGCTAATCGATCCTTCAATCTTAAAGGAACTTAACGAAACAGCCGTTCAGAGAATGGATATGGAAAAAAATGTTAAAATTCTTGAAAGGG
>DAII01000140.1:0-6345 GCA_002496065.1 Methanobrevibacter sp. UBA586 | reverse complement strand
AGAAGGAAATTCAAAGGTTATTCGTCATTTAAATGAAATGGAACTGGATGTTCAGGTTAAAACAATGACAGTTGGAGACTACCAAGTTAGTGATGAGGTAATTATAGAGAGAAAAACAGCTAAAGATTTTGTTGATTCAATCGTTGATAAAAGATTATTCAAGCAGGCAACGGATCTACGCGAAGAGTTTAAGAAGCCAATAATTATTCTTGAAGGGGATAATTTTTATTCAGGATTCATTAATCCAAATGCAATCCGAGGATCANNCCCAATAGCTCTTGATTTTGGAATTAGTATAATTCCAACTAGAAATGCTCAAGACACCGCAGCAATGATTAAGAGAATTGCCATCCGTGAACAAAAGGATGAAAAATCTCCTATCTCTATTAGAACAGAGAAAAAACCAGTCAACATGTGGGAGCAACAAATTTTTATTATTGAATCTCTCCCAAACATTGGTCCTGTAAATGCTAAAAGGCTACTGGAACATTTCGGTTCAGTTACAAATGTTATCAATGCTTCTGANNACTGTTGATGAATTAAAAGAAGTTGAAGGTATTGGGGATAAAACAGCTAAAAATATTAGGAAAGTTGTTGATTCCAAATATTTGCACTTTAAAGAAGAAATAAAAGATAAAAAGTTAGTTTAAACTTTTTATTCATCTAATTTTTTTAAATAGTCCAGACTATTTTTTACAGAATCTTTATCATTTACTTCGATGATATAGATGCCATCATAATTTTTTGATTCAAAAGTTTGCACTATATGTTTTAAATCAATAGAGCCTTCACCTAAAGCATAGTGTGAATCATCTTCACCATTATTATCGTGTATATGTATATGTTTAATCCTATCATAATACATGCTGTCTGCAGAATATCCTGAATGATAGGCATGACCTATGTCCAAAGTCATAAACATATCATACTCATCTAGAGTCTGGTTTAGTTTTTCCATATTCTGATACATATGGCCTTCAAATGCAGGCATATTTTCAATGGTGGCGGTTACTCCCAAATCCTGTCCGTATTTTCCAAGTTCCTCTATTGCACTGTTTGCAAGTCCGTATATTTCTTCTTCAAAGTCTCTTCCAAGAAATGGAATGGATCCGGGATGAACCACAACAATATCTGAATCTAACTTGTTTGCAAGATCAATTGATTTTTTAATCTCTTCAATTGATGTTTTTCTAATAGCTTTGTTTAAAGAAGCTATGTTTATATTTACGATTGGAGAGTGAATACTGTACTTTAAATTATAAGATTCCAAGGAATCTATATTAATTTCGTCATTAGGGTATTGGTGCAATATTTCTGCATAATCAAGCCCCAATTCTTCGAAATAATCTAAATTATTTTCTAGTTTGTCCTTAAATCCAGATAATGTTGATGCTCCTATTTTCATTTATTTGACCTCATTATTTCTTAATTGCAGATATGACTGCTCCCGCATCTACAGAATCAAGAATCATATCGGATAGTTCTATTCCTTTTTTAATTTTTATTTCTCCTTTTTTACTGGTAGTTGCAGTTAAAAGATATTCTTCATCTATATAGACATCAAAGTTTTCTCCATCGTTTCTTTTACCCATATCAAGTATTATTTGTTTGTTTGTTTCAACAACTTCTACTTCTACTCTTTTATTGAGAGCCATGACATTTTTCCTGTCATCAATAACTTCAACGCCTAGACTAATTCCAATTTCATTTTCAATGTCTGCGATTCTGGCACCGTTCTTTCCATTCTNNGCCCGTTCTTTCCAATGATTTTTGGAACGTATTTTTCATCAATGTAGATGTTTGCCCTGTTTGGTGATATTACTTCAACATCTACTTTGGATTGCGGAATTATCTTCTTGATTTTTCTTAAGATTTCTTTCTCAGCAATTAAATCAACGGAGGACTTTACATTTTCCTCTTTTTGACTTTCATTTACCAAATTCACATCCATAACAATTGTTTGTTCTCCGTAGGTGTAAATTTCGTGTTTAAGTTCTCCATTTTCAAAATCACGANNGCTGCTTCCTGCATTCCAGATGGAACTTTAACAGTCATTTTGGTTTCATAGACATTTTTAATTTCACCATCCTCTATGTAGATACTTGTATCCACTACAGAGGGAATAACACCAAGTTCAACCCTAGAGGAAATTCTTTGAATAGCATCTATTGGGCGGGTTGCATGTACAACTCCTATCATTCCAACACCGGCCATTCTCATATCTGCAAATATGTTGAAGTCCTTTGTTTTCCTAAGCTCATCATATACTGTATAGTCAGGCCTTACAAGAAGAAGCACATCAGCAGTATTTTCCATTTCTCCATCCAATGGGGCGTATTGGGAAATTGAGTCAGGCAATTGCAAATCCCTTGGGGATTCCATGGTCTTTACAACTTTGTTCTGGTCATTGTAATATTTGGCAAGTGCCTGTACAAATGTACTTTTTCCAGCTCCTGGTGATCCGGATACAAGAATACCCTCTGCACTTTCTTCAATCCTTTTCATTAATTTTGGAGAAAGGTCATAATCTGATAGCTCTTTGGAAGTAACTGGTCTTACTACAGTTATTTCTGCAGAATCGGCAAATGGTGGTTTTGCAAGGGAAATTCTGTATTCTCCAGCTTGAATAATTGCAGAACCATTTCTTCTGGATTCTAAAAATACTTTGGAGTTGTTTCTGGTTATTCTTAGGATTTCTTCAGTAAATTCATTTATCTGCTTTGTGGACATCGGTTTGTTATCCAAATCCACTAATTTGATTTGTCCAGGCTTTCCCTTTTTAGCTTTAGGCACTACATCCTCCTTAAGATGAATGGACATTGTGTTTTCGTCAAAATACTTTTCAAATGAGAAGGAATAATCTGGGTCTTTATTTTCCTGTTCTACATAATAGACGGAAATTCCTTGAGCTCTTGCAGTTTCTGCCTGAACCTTGTCATTTGTAACCAATGTTCCGAATTCACTACGTGCTATGTCACGTATGAGAGCATCTATCTCGCCGGATTTCGCATTTTCAATATCATAATTGGTTGGACGTCTTCCTTTAAAGGATATAATAAGTTCATTGTTCTCATTGGCTTCCTGAAGCCTTTGAAGTTCTTTTAGTCCATCCATGCCCTGTGTCATATTTGAGTTTGCCTGATGTTCCAATTCACAAACAACGGCTTCAGGCACAATAATTTCGGGATAATCCAAATCCTCTTTTTCAATAAGTTTTGTAATTGCTCCATCTACTACTGCACTTGTATCTGGAACTATTGTTTTTAGTTCGTAAGTTTCCAATTTCATCTCCCCTAATATATATCTTCTGGATTGAATAATCTTTCAGATATTATTTCTATATCTTCATTATTAAGTCCAAGTATATTAGGTTTATTGTTTATATTTAACTTTCTGAAGAAACATGAGTAGTAACCTTCGTGGCAGGCGGCTCCAGTTTGCTTTATTTTCAGGATTATTGCATCCATATCACAGTCTACTAAAATCTCTTTAACTTCCTGCACATGTCCGGAACTTTCACCTTTTAACCATTGCTTGTTTCGAGAGGTACTCCAGTAATGTGCCTTTCCTGTTTCTATGGTTTTTCTAAGAGCTTCCTCGTTCATGTTAGCAACCATCAATATTTCATTTGTTTCATAATCTTGAGCTATGGCGGTAATGAGCTTTTCACCATTTATCTCATGTCTAAAATTAATATTCATACTATACGTCTCCCTTAATTACATTTACTAAATTATCAATATCAATTTGCTCTTGATCTCCACTTTCCATGTCTTTTAAAGTAATTTTGTTTTCTTCAAGGTCTTTAGGTCCGATAATGGCTACTTTTTTTACTTTCAAGTTGTTCGCATGGTTCATTAGTTTTTTGAATTTTTTACGGTTCAAATCAACGTCACATGCGATTCCATTTCTTCTAAGAAGTTGTGCAATTTCAAAAGCTTTTGAACGTACACTGTCGTTAATTGGAGCAACATATATTTCTATATGGGAATCAAGTTCTTTTTCATCTTGGAGCTCTTCTATTGCATTCATCAATCTGTCAAATCCAAATGCAAATCCTGTTGATTCAATTTCCTGACCTCCGAAGACCTTGATTAAACTGTAGGTTCCTCCCCCACAGACCTGTTTTTGTGCACCAAGTTCAGGAATATATACTTCAAATACGATGCCGGTGTAATAATCAAGTCCACGAGCAACTCCGAGGTTTNNCACCAAATGCTTCTAAGGTTTCCACAAGCTCTTTAAGCTCTTCATAGGATTCTTTCGGTTCTTCATAAGGTGCAATTAATTCCTCAATATCTTTTAAAATAGATTTGTCTCCAACAAGGTCAATAAGCCTAAATAAAACATTATTTAATTCTTCATTATCAATCAAAGGATTTTCACCAATTAGAGTATCTTTTAAAAGATCCTTGTCTCCTTTGTCAATGACTACCATGATTTCTCTTTGGGTTGCTGTGTCGATTTCAAAGTGTTCAAACAGGCCTCTGATGATTCCTAAATGGTTTATGTTAATGTCTGCAGTAGTAATTCCAAGTTCATTTAATGAATCGTTACACATTGCAATTACTTCGGCCTCTCCTTCAGGGGATTTGGCACCTATCAATTCACATCCGAATTGCCAAAATTGTCTGAAACGGCCTTTTTGAGGTCTTTCATATCTAAAGCAACTTCCATAATAATAAAGCTTAATGGGTTTGGATGAAGTTTTTTGAAGTTCATTTAAGTATAATCTAGCTACTGGAGCAGTAATCTCCGGTCTTAAGGCTAATTCACGATTTGACTTATCAGTAAAATTATAAAGTTGGTCAACGATTTCTTCTCCAGATTTTGTAGTAAATAATTTCAATTCCTCAAAAAGAGGAGTTTTGATTTCTTGATAACCATAATTTTTAAAAACTTGTCTTAAGGAACTTTCAGCATTTTTTCTACGCGTCATTTCATCAAAAAGAAAATCTCTGGTTCCTCTTGGTTTTTTAAATTCCATTATTTCTCTCCATTTTTTATAATATTATTAATATGTTATTGTTCATTTATATATTCTTACTAATTTCAGCGTTTTTGTACTAATAGTTTTATTATATATTAAATCAATAATTTCTATCATGAAAATTAAAGGAAGTACAAATGTTGTTGGTCTGATAGGAAATCCTGTTGAACATAGCTTTTCCCCTCCGATGCATAATGCAGCATTTGATGCACTTGGAATGGATTATGTATACGTGCCATTTGATGTATTACCAGAAAATCTTGGAGATGCAATCAGGGGGGCAGATTCCCTTAATATAAAGGGATTCAATGTTACAATTCCACATAAGATTAATGTAATGCAGTATTTAAATGAAATTGATGAGGTCGCCAAATTGATAGGGGCTGTCAATACTATCGATTTCAAAACAATGAAAGGTTACAATACTGATGGAATAGGGGCCATCAAAGCAATAATGGAAGTTTCTGATATTAAGGATAAGAATAGAGTTTTTAGTATGTCTTTTGAAAATACAAGGGTAAATGTTGCATTACTGCCATATTTTGATTTGCAAGNNCTGGAGCAGGTGGTGCATCCAGAGCTATTTCATTTTATCTTGCAAAGGAACAGCCTGAGGAGATTGTAATATTAAATAGAAATAGTAAAAAGGCAGAGAATTTGGCAAAGGATGTTTCAAATTCCAAATTAACTGATAATGTCCATGGAGATTCCATAGATAAAATCGAAAACTATCTTAAAGATTGTGATATTCTGATTGACAGCACTCCTTTGGGAATGTATCCTCATGTTGACGATAATCCTATTGCCACTGCAGACATGATGCATGAGGATTTAGTTGTAAATGATATTGTTTACAATCCCAATGAAACAGTACTTCTTAAGGAAGCCATAAAGGCTGGAGCACAGCCTGTTTATGGAATTAAAATGCTTTTGTATCAGGGTGCTGAAAGTTTCAAAATATGGACAGGACAGGAGCCTCCGATTGACGTAATGGAAAATGCATTAAAAGAAACACTTAATATCAATGATTAAAATGGATTTTATATTTGATTTAGTTAATGTGGATGCGGAAGATGAATTTACCCATTCCAAGGATGATGTACTTAAGTTTTTGAAGATAATTGGGGTAGATACCAGATTTGTTAGCTATACTCCAAAAAAGATTTACATTAACAATTTGAGGTTTTCCAAATTCTCGTGAAAAAGGGAAGGAATGTTCTATAAACAATATGGGGACATTGAGATTGTCAGATCAGGCCTGTTTCAAAAAATATGTTCAAAATCATCAAAGGTACTGGCCAATATGGAACCTAGAGACAGGATATTGATGCCTGAATTGGATTCTCCATTAAATA
>DAII01000032.1:9635-11921 GCA_002496065.1 Methanobrevibacter sp. UBA586 | reverse complement strand
TAAAGTTAATAAATCAATCCTTATCGACTTGATACCATTTTTAATAATAATTATTGCTCTCTTATTCATATATCTACTTATAAAACAAGTTAGGAAAATAATAAGATATAAAAAGTAATAATACTAAATAAAAATTGAAGAGATGAGAATATGAAAAAATATATCTGTGAACTTATTGGAACTTTAGTTTTAGTCTTATTTGGATGTGGAAGTGCTGCAATAGCTGGAAACGTCCTTGGAAATTTAGGTATTGCTTTTGCATTTGGTTTATCAATTGTTGCAATGGCATATATCATTGGAGATATTTCAGGCTGTCATATAAATCCTGCAGTATCTTTTGGAATGTGGATTACAAATAGAATGGACACCAAAGATTTTATCATGTATGTGGTCTTCCAGTGCATTGGAGCTATCATAGGAATTGCAATCCTTGCGTATATGATTAATTCCTCTGCTTATCTCGGAAATTACTTAGTTACAGGTCTTGGTCAAAACGGATTCGGATCAGCATCCGCTGTTGGAATAAACATGGGCGGAGCATTCGTTGTAGAAGCTATTTTAACATTCGTATTTGTATTTACAGTTCTTGGTGTTACCAGAACTGAAAAAACTAGCACAGTAGCTGGTATTGTTATTGGTTTAACTTTAGTATTTGTACATATTATAGGAATACCTTTAACTGGAACTTCAGTAAACCCTGCTCGTAGTTTAGCACCTGCATTGTTCATGGGAGGACAAGCATTGAATCAACTTTGGCTGTTTATTGTAGCTCCACTGGTAGGTGCTTTAATTGCCGGAGGAATTTACAAGTACCTCTATCCGGATAACAAAACATTACCTTATAATGAAATATAATTTTTCATCATTTTTTCTTTTTTTAAATCATAACTGTTCATGATTATATTTCCATGTTTATTGACTGTTCAAAATAAAATTGTTGTTAAGACAATAATTGATTATACAACAGTTGCATAGGCAACATTTATATAGAAATAAATACAAAATAAGTAGTGTAAATTTATTTTGAATTTATAATCTTTATAATGGAATATATATTGTGATTTTTATGGAATGTAAAAATGCTAATATTCCCTTAAGTGCACTTATTTCAATAATAAAGCAACAACATGTTATTTTTCTTAACAAAGTACTTGAAAATGAAGGCATAAGGGCTGGACAGACACCTTATATCATATATTTGTTATATCATGAAAAATCATGTCAAGAAGACTTGGCCAAATACTATAAACAGGACAAGGGAGTAGTAGCCAGAGGTATTAGGAAATTGGAGGAAAATGAACTAATACTAAAAGAAATTGATGAAAATAACAGACGTAAATCAGTTTTATCCTTAAACGAAGAAGGAAAAAGACTGGCTAAAAGGCNNCAATGGGAAACAGCAATCTGTAATGACATCAACATATCAAGAGATCATGTGAATGATGTCATTGGACAAATTGCCAAAAAAACAATTTGTATTAACAAAGAATTAACAGAAATGGAGGATTCAAATGGCTGAAGCCAATATAAAGAAAGAAAAAACTCGTAATATTGAGATGATAACAGGAGAACCTAAAAGAGCTATTAGAAAATTGGCCCTTCCCATGATTCTTTCAATGTTTTTAATTATGGTATATAACCTTGCAGACAGTATATGGGTATCTGGACTTGGTGCAGATGCATTAGCTGCTATCGGGTTTATTACACCATTGTTTATGATTCTTGTAGGACTTGGAAACGGACTTGGTGCGGGAGCCAACTCACTTATTGCAAGAGCTATTGGAGCAAATAAAAAAGAAGTTGCAAATAATGCTGCACTTCATTCACTTTTAATTACATTGATATTGAGTATCGTAATACCAATAATCGCAATTCCAGTAATGCCAATGCTCATTACATTAATGGGTGGGGAATCCACTATGAGCTATGCAATGCCATATGCATATGTAATATTCGGATTAATGGGAGTGTTTATTTTTTCAACTACATTGTCCTCAATTTTAAGATCCGAAGGAGATGTTAATAGAGCAACAATAGCAATAGCTATCACCGCGATTTTGAATATTGTCCTAGATCCAATATTTATTTATACCTTGAATTTTGGAATTGCAGGAGCTGCATGGGCTACTATTCTATCAGCATTATTATCATGTTTTGTAATGGCCTACTGGATTTGGGTTAAAAAGGACACATATATGGATTTGGAACTGAACCATTACCATTGGAACAAATTTGTAATGAAGGAAATCCTGAAGGTGGCTATCCCATCAACAGTAGAACAGATAC
>DAII01000032.1:0-9554 GCA_002496065.1 Methanobrevibacter sp. UBA586 | reverse complement strand
CAGGGATTAGGAACAGCTCTCCTGACTGTGGGAGGAGCCGCATACGGTGCACGTAACTTTAAAAAGATGGACATAAGTTTTTCATATACTGTGAGAATTGGATTTATAATTTCCATCATTCTTGGGATACTGATGTATGTATTTGCACCTCAACTTTCAATGCTTTTCGCATACTCACCAGAAACAGCAGGATTGGCCCCACAAATTTCTGAGGTCATGAGAATAATGATTTTCTTCTTGGTGTTCATGCCGTTCGNNTATGGCTGGAAGTTGTATGTTCCAAGGAGTTGGAAGAGGAACAACAGCACTAATAATTACCATTATTCGTTCATTAATTGGAGAAGTCGTTCTTGCATACTTTATGGGTATTGTAATGGGCTTCGGATATACAGGAATCTATGTCGGTCTGGTTATCGGATCATTCATTGGATCAATGATTGGGTTCGGTTGGGCTAAACTGTTCCTCAAAGAATGTAAAAAACTTTTCATAAAACCAAAAGAAGCTTAGCTTCTTATTTCTTATTTTTTTATAAAACTACATTAAACAACATTTAATTCCCTTTGTTTTTATCGATTTTTATGATAAAAAATTAAAATTTAAATATTAACTTAAAGATAAATATATTAAGGTGANNAATAATTAATGAAAATAGTTGTTGCAATCGGTGGTTCAATTCTTTTAAAAGAATATGACCATACAAAATTCCAGGAATATAGTGAGATATTAAAATCATTATCCGAAGAACATGAACTATTTGTGGTAGTTGGTGGAGGAAGACCTGCAAGAGACTATATTGGTATGGTTCGTAATTTAGGTGCCGGTGAAGCTCAGTGTGATGATATCGGAATTGAAGTTACAAGAATCAATGCAAGAATATTGTTAACTGCACTTGGTGAGTATGCATACCAAAGAATTCCACATAACTTCCAGGAAGCTGCAGAATTTTCAGCATATGGTAAAATTATCGTAATGGGAGGAACAGAACCTGCACACAGTACCGATGCAGTATCTGCAATCTTAGCTGAATATGTTAATGCAGACAAACTTATAAACTTAACATCAGTAGACGGAATGTTTGATAAAGATCCAAACAAATATGAGGATGCAAAGTTAATCAAGGAAATAACCGCCAATGAAATGATGGAACTTATAAGTGGAAAGGAAAATAAGGCAGGAACCTATGAAATATTTGATATGACTGCCATTCAAATGATTAAAAGATCTTCTCTTGAAACCATAATAGCCAATGGATTTAAACCAGAAAATCTTGAAAAGGCAATAAACGGAGAAGACATAGGAACTAGAATTGTACAATAGGTGGTAATTTGGAAAATCTTATTGATATTGGACTTAATCTAATGCATTCTTCTTTTAGAAAAAATAGGGAGGAGATTATAGAAAATGCTCAGCAGGTGGGCGTTTCCAAATTCATTATAACAGGCACCAATGTCAAATCTAGCCAAACAGCTAGCGAATATGCATCAAACTATCCAAATATACTTTATTCAACATCTGGCGTACATCCACACGATGCAAAAACTTGCAATAGAAATACTCTTAATGAACTAGAAGAAATAGCTAAAAATCCATGTGTTGTAGCTATTGGAGAATGTGGTCTTGATTACAATAGAGATTACTCTCCAAGAGATGTTCAAAGAGAATGGTTTGAAAAACAAATCGAATTGGCTGAAAAGCTTGATATGCCTTTATTTTTACATGAACGTGATGCTCATGAGGACATGTATAAAATTTTAGAAAGACATGGTGACATGGCTGAAAAGGCAGTGATTCATTGTTTTACAGGAACCAGAAAAGAAGCTGAAAATTATATTGATTTAGGTTGTCACATTGGAGTTACTGGGTGGATTTGTGATATGAAAAGAGGAAAATCCTTACAGGAAGCAGTTAGTGCCATTCCTTCAGACAAGCTAATGATAGAAACCGACGCTCCCTTTTTAATACCAAAAAACTTTGATAAAAAACCTAAAAAAAATAAAAATGAACCTAAATATCTTCCACATATCCTCAATACAATTGCTCATTATAAGGATGAGGATCCTGAAGTATTGGGAAAGGAAGTTACAAAAACAACAGAAAAATTCTTTAATATATAAAATGGTGAAAATATGGCTGTAGACCCACATAAACATTGTCCAATTTGCGGAAACCCAATACCTTTAAACGAATTAGTATGCTCTCCTGACTGTCAGAAAGTATGGGATCAAAAAATTGCCCAACACAAAAAAAGTAGACTCGTCCTATTTGGAGTAATAGTTATATTTATTATCGTATGGGCCGTAATGATGTTTTTAAAATAGGTGAATAAAATGTTGTTGTCCTCCACTAACACACTTGAAAATGAAAAAATAATTGAATATAAGGGTATTGTGACTGGAGAGTCACTTATAGGTGCTAATGTGTACAAAGATCTTTTTTCAGGAGTTCGTGATGTAGTGGGAGGAAGAACATCAAAATATGAAGAGGAAATTGAGAAAGCTAGACGCATTGCAGTTCAAAGTATGGAGGAGAAGGCTGAAAAGCTTGGTGCAAATGGAATAATCGGCGTTTCAATTTCTTATGATAATCTTGGTGGAACCATGGGGAACACGATTCTTGTAAGTGCCTATGGAACCGCTATACACTTTGAATAGGTCAAATATGACGTTAGATACTTATAAACAAAATCCAAGGAAAACACTAACGGCCATATGCTGCATAATTCTTGGAACGCTATCTGGAATATTTACCTATATATTTTTCTTATTTTTTAACATAGCTATTTTTGGATGGAATCTTGGTTTGATTTTTGCTCCTCTAATAGCAGGATATGTTGAAACATACCTTGCATTGAGATGGTTAAATGAAAGCATAGGAGCAATCAGTGCATTTATTTTATTTATAGTAACAGTCATTTACGGATTCATAATAGCCAATCCGACCCTAGGAATGAATTTCATAACCCTTGGATCTGTTTTGGTGATTGTTCAAGCTGCAGTTCCAACTCTGATTAACTATATCCTATTAGTAGTGATATTGGGAATAATTTCATATTTCCTTGGAATATTTAAAAAAATAACCGATTATGTTTATTATTCCCTAAGAAAGTTTTATTTTCATAAAATCAAAAAGGAAGCACTTCCAATCAAAATAAGTAAAAATACATTTATTAACGATTATAAAAACTGTATTAGACTGAACAACAGAGGTTTTTACTTCATTACAACAAACAACCCCGTAAACGGGAAAATAGACAAGTACTTAGGGCCGTATGTTGGCAGTAGTGCTTTTCAAAGAAGAATGAAAATGGTTTCCGCTGATTTTAAAAAAGAAGAGAAAGAAATGCTCAACAAATTAAAAATAGCCAAATTTGAAGCATTGAACAACCTTGCAGACATGGTTAAAAAGGACGGCGGAAACGGCGTTATCGACTTGAAAATTGAGTACGAGCTTGTTGATATGGGTCGAGGAAGATATCAGGTAATTGCTCATGGAACAGCAGTTGTAATAAAAAAAGAATAATGGTAAAATGTTAAGGTAATATTCCTAACATTTTAAGACCGATATATACCAAAACAATTGAAAATATTTGTTTTAATCTTTTATCAGGNNATGTTGGCACCGAAGTATGCAAGGGGCACTGAAAATATTGCTATAAAAAACAGGTTTACGAGATTTATATAACCTACTGAATATGGAAATGGATTTACACCCCATCCGGAAACTATGTAGGATAACACTCCACCAACAGCTGTTAGACAGATGTATACAGAGGAAATTCCCACAGCATCTGCCATTGCAAAACCTAAAAGTGCTGTTAATGCCACAATCAGAAATACTCCTCCACCGACTCCTAAAAGACCTGAAAGTATTCCTATTAATATTCCAATAATGGCCGCGTTTATTACGCTGAACTTAATTTTAGCTTCGGATTTTGGCTTGTTCATAGTGACGAAATTATAAACAGCTATGAAAAGTAAAAATATACCAAATACAATCTGTAAGATATCCGTTGGTAAAATGGCAGCCACCTGACCACCAATCAAACTTCCAACAATTCCGAAAACACCTAATTTTATACCTGGTTTTACCATGTTGCTTGTAGATTTGCTGTGTCTGTACGCTCCGCTTAATGAAGTTGGAATGATAATAGCTAGACTTGTTCCCAAAGCCACAAGCATTGACATCCTTGGATCCACATCAATTGATTCCATTAAAAACAACTGAAGAGGCACTATTAAAAAACCTCCACCTACCCCCAATAAACCTGAGGCAAAACCTGCAACGATTCCAATTAATGCAAGTCCAATAATATATTCAAAAGAAAAAATAATCATCACCTGTTGTTATAATATTATATATGTTTTAAAAATATAAATAAATAATTATGAAAAATAACAAGTTTATCATTGCGGGAATAGTAATGATTCTTTTTGGAGTAGTGCTTTTTCTAACAGATGCGTTAAATCCATTTGTAAGGCCAATTACACATACATTCCTAATGGGTTCCTCAAAGGGAAAGGACATTATATTCTTTTCAATGTTTGGATTTCTTTTAATCACAAGTCAATTCTATAAGGTTAATCCATATAAGATTAATGCTAAGAGATTTTTATTGATAACAATTATCAGTTCCATACTTCTATTTGTAATAGGTTTTGGTCTGGAACTTTATTTACGTTTGATGCTTGGAATTGATCCAAATACTATATTCATATCCATAAGGCCATCATTTTCAACCACAAGTATTCTTCATTCACACATGATAAAATCCATTCTGGGGCAATTTTTAATAGCTACCATTGGACCATTCATTGGAGNNGAGAGGGAATCAATACTGGTTTTAGCTTATACACTTATATCAGTGCATTTACAATTCCAATAGTTATTCTGATAGCAATTTTATTTGTATCTGAAATTTTATCTACACAAAAAAGAAATCCTATTATTAACATTCTTCTCTGTTTTTTCCTAACCATTCTGTTTATAGGATGTTTCGATGGAGGGATTATGGGTACTCCAGGAGCATTTGGATTATTCGGATGCATTTTGATTTATTGTAGTGAAAATAATCTTTTAAGGCTCATAAGCAGGNNAAGATTTCATATGAATCCGTTGAAAATGAAAAATCAGGCAAACACTTGAAATTAAAAAGAGCACTCCCGTTCATTGCACTGCTGTTAATCTTGGTTTTGAGACTCAGCATCAGCATTGTTGGAGCAAATCCCGAATACTATGAGATAAACATTTATAATCCAGATGATGGAGTAAACCTAACCGGAGATTATCCTATAAAAGACATTTCTGTAGATGGGAATAAAACAACATACCACATGGATCCCTCTTTAAATGAAATGACCCTAGCTAATCATCTTTCAGAGAATTTAAATAACAGTTGTGATTATTTCACAGTATCATGGAATTTTTATTCATACATATAGAAAAAAACATTTAACAAATAAAATCTAAAATTAATGTAATGATTTTAAGTATTGTTATACCAACATATAATGAAGAGGAATACCTCCCTGTTCTTTTGGAAAGTATAAAGGAACAAAGTTTTAAAGACTACGAGATAATTGTTGCAGATGCAAATTCAACTGACAGAACACGTGAAATTGCAGAAGAATATGGTTGTGTTGTAGTTGATGGAGGTATGCCTGCCGTTGGTAGAAATAGTGGTGCAAAGGTAGCTAAAGGAGAATATATTCTATTTTTAGATTCTGATTTGAAACTTACAGACGAATATCTGAATGACTTGATATATGAGTTTAGAATGGAACGTTTGGGAATTGGAATCACCCAGATGACACCGCTTTCCGAAAGCCTCCAAGATAAAATATTACACGAATTCGCAAACATTTTCATGATGAGTGTGGAAAGCATAAAGCCACACGGGGCAGGATGCTATGGAATAATCGTCAAGAGATCATTGCATGAGGAGTTTGATGGATTTGATGAGGATCTTACCTTTGGTGAGGATACTGATTACATCGAAAGAATAGCTAAAAAGGAACGTTTCAAGGTACTTAGAAAACCTAAAATAGGCGTTTCTACAAGAAGGCTTGAAGAGGAAGGCCTCCTTACCTTAGCAAAGCAATACAGCAAAAGTACATTTAACGATTTTATTGGAAAAAGAACTGATGCTGAATCATTAAATTACGGTTTCGGACATGCAAATCCAATATCCGCTCCCAGATACAAACTTGATGAGATAGCTATTGAATCTGAAGAATTAAGAAAAATAAAGGAAAATTTCAACAAAAACAAAAACACCTACAGAATTGTAAAGGGAAAACTTAAAAAGACACCAAATCCGTTGAAATTGAAAATACCTGAAAATAGGAACAAGAAAATAGTTTTCTATACTGTCTGCGGAGAGGGTCTTGGCCACGCAATCAGAAGTAGCGTCATAATTGATGCAATAAAAGACAAATATGATGTGTACATATTCAGCAGTGACAGGTCATACAAATATCTTAAGGAAAAATTTGACAATGTCTATGAAATAGGCGGATTCAACACAGTATATGAAAACAATGAAGTGGCCAATAAAAAAACATTTTATAGGGCAGTAAAGGATAATCCTCACAATCTAAAGGAAGGATATCAAATACTATACAAGAAAGCCAAAAAGTTAAAGCCAAATGTAATCGTGACAGATTTTGAGATATATGGAAGTATGGTTTCAAAACTTCTTAAAATACCTCTGATAAGCCTAGATAACATACACATGATTACACAAACAAAAATCAACTATCCTCCAAAGCATAAGGCTTCACTGCTTAAAGCAAAGGCAATAATCAAGGGATATGTAATCAAGCCAAAAATACACATTTTAACCAGTTTCTTCTATCCTAAAATAAAACCAAAGAAAAGAGCTGTCATCTATCCTCCTGTTTTACGTGAAGACATTCTAAAGCTCAAGCCTACAACAGAGGACCATGTGGTGGTCTATCAAACAAGCTCCGAGAACATAAAGCTTGTAAATCATCTCAAAAAGCTGGATGAGAACTTCATTGTCTACGGTTTCAACAAAGACGAAAAGGATGAAAACCTGCAGTTCAGACCCTTTAGTGAAAAGCAGCTATATGAGGATCTTTCTTCAGCCAAGGCAGTTATTGCAAACGGTGGATTTACATTCATAAGCGAATCATTGTATCTTAAAAAACCTACATTCAGCATTCCTGCAAGTGGAAACTTTGAACAAGTTTTAAACGGATATTATGTTGAAAGACTAAAATTCGGACAGTATGACGAAAAAATAAATATGCCTAAAATTGAAAACTTTTTAGATAATCTTCCGAAATATCAAAACAGACTAAATCAAATCAAAAAAACGGATAATAAAGGAATTGTAAAAGAATTGATTTACCGCATTGAAAAATACAGTGAATAAAAAAAAAATATTGAGGTGGAACTATAAAGTTACACCCATTTCAAGTTGTTCTGTTAATTCTTTGTATCTGTTTCTAATAGTTACCTCAGTAACACCTGCAATATCAGCTACATCCCTTTGAGTTTTTCTCTCACCGAGCAACACGGAAGCGATGTATAATGCTGCAGCAGCTACTCCTGTAGGACCTCTACCTGATGTCAATCCTTTTTCCATAGCCTTTTCAATGATTTCAATAGCTTTGGATTGAACTTCACCAGACAATCCCAATTCACTTGCAAATCTAGGTACATAATCCACAGGTGAAGTTGGAGGTAATTTAATGTTTAATTCTCTTGTTAGGAATCTGTAAGTTCTTCCCACTTCTTTTTTAGTAACTCTTGAAACTTCAGCAATTTCATCAANNCATACAATGAAGCAGCAACTACTCCTTCAATACTTCTTCCACGAATAAGCTTATTGTCTACTGCACTTCTATATACGACAGAAGCAGCCTCCCTTACACTTCTTGGAAGTCCCAATCTTGAGGAGTCTCTATCTAACTCACTTAAAGCAAAAGCCAAATTACGTTCTGTAGCACCAGAAATCCTAATTTTTCTTTGCCATTTTCTTAACCTATACCATTGTGCTCTATTTCTAGCAGGAATATCACGACCATAGATATCTTTATTTCTCCAATCAATCATTGTACTTAACCCTTTGTCGTGAATAGTATAGGTAATTGGAGCACCAACTCTAGTACGTTTATCTCTTTGCTCGTGGTCAAATGCCCTCCATTCAGGACCCATATCGACAAGATTCTCATCGATAACTAAACCACAGTTAGCACAGATAACTTCAGCTCTTTCATAATCTCCTATTAATTTTTCAGAGCCACATTCAGGACATACAGTCTGTTTGTCTTTATCATACACATCACTCTGCATAATCTCTTTTTCTGTTTTTACATGTACATCCTTAGGAGTTTCTTTTAGTTTTTGTTTCGTGGTCTTCTCCCCCTTCGTTTAGATTTTTTCTGTCTAGGTCTTGATACAAATAATTTTTCACCATATTTTTGCTGGATTCTTTTCGTATTAGCTGATTTAAATAATCTTATAGATATGTATGGATTCTTGGTAGGTCCAAAAACATAATTGACTTTACCTATTTTGTTCTTATCACTATCAAATACGATTCCACCAGCATTTGGTGTTTTACTAGCTCTAGCTATCAATTTACCAGAATTTGCTATATGTAAACTATTTCCTAAAAATTTCATAAAATCAGACTAAAAATAATTGTATCAACATAAATAATATTATATTATCTAATATATAAATGTATCGGAACATTTATATATTAAAATAGAGTCCTTTTAAATAATTTACTATTTAAATTTAAAGGTATTCTCCAGTCCTGTAATCTCCAATAAAGTTTTACCACTATTTAACTGTTCGATAATATCTAATTCGTTTAATCTGATTGATAAAACTTCACCAATAACCTGTGTAAATAATGATGCTGGAATAACAACAACACCAGACTCATCACCTAAAAAGAAGTCTCCAGGACGAATGATTTCACCATTTATGGATATATCTTCCCCAATAGTACCCAAGCCAATAGCTTTACCTGCATTTGGAGTGTAGTTACATGCAAAAATAGGGAAATCCAATTTCAAAATAGCATCCATATCCCTTACAGATCCATAAACTGCAACACCTGCAATGCCACTGACCTTGGCGTTGGTAGATGCAAGTTCACCCCAAATAGCCAAATCTTCATCACTAGACTTGATAAATAAAATGTCACCATCACCACAGGCACAAATAGCTGAAACGGCAGTTCCCCAATCATCAGACTTGGTATCTGCAGTTGCAATTCTACCATAAACCTTCAAGTTGTTAATAGGCTTCAATCCCTTTACAACACCACTCTTTCTATGNNTAGGCGTCGGAAAGTTGACAGGAAGAGACTCCATCCAAAAGATTTTTCAAATTAGTGAACTCTTCGTAATTATCTCCAACCAATTCTAAATCGTCAACTGTGACATTTTTTAAGTTAATATCCTCAAGATCTATTTTTTTATTGATGTTATTCTTTTTATCAAGTTTTGATTTGGCCAATATATTTTTAGACATTCAATTCACCGATTTAACAAAAATTAATATATAATATTTG
>DAII01000114.1:10102-10301 GCA_002496065.1 Methanobrevibacter sp. UBA586 | reverse complement strand
TGGTTCATAATGTAGGTTCTGTTCTGGTCATAATTTACTCTACAATGCTGTTAAATTTTAAATAGAAATCTTTAAAATAATAGTTTCATATATAATATCTTAATCGAATATGAGTTGATTAATGTGGGAACAGAATTTTTAAAAATTAAAGAATCCGAAGAGGCTACAGAAATTATTCAGGATTTGTTTGATGAATATT
>DAII01000114.1:3277-10058 GCA_002496065.1 Methanobrevibacter sp. UBA586 | reverse complement strand
TTTTCCTCCATTTGACAAGGCATTGAAGGATGGTTTTGCTGTAATGGCAGAAGATACATTTGGTGCAAATGATGAGAATCCAAATACATTAGAGGTAATCGATTTTCTTGAAGCGGGAGCGACAACAGATAAGATAGTTGAAAATGGGAAAACTATTGAGATCAGTACTGGTGCTGCCATGCCTGAAGGTGCGGACGCTGTTGTAATGGTTGAATACTCAGATAAGAATGGAGATAAAGTAGATATCTTAAAAAGTGCAACACCTTCACTTGATGTGGCCAAAAAAGGATCTGACATTCAAAAAGGAGAATTGGTAATGGAAAAAGGTAGCATGCTAACNNCTCGAAACAGTTAAGGTATTTAAAAAACCTTCTGTTGGCGTTATATCTACAGGAAACGAATTAATTGATCAGAAAGACGAATTGACCTATGGTAAGATATTCGATGTTAATGGAAACATGATTAAAAATGATTTGGTTTCCTGCGGTGCTGACGCTAAGTTTTTAGGAATTGTAAATGATGATTATAATCAGCTTAAGGAAAAAATTCAGGATGCATTGGAAGATGTGGATGTTTTAATTTGTTCTGGAGGAACCTCTGCAGGTCGTGGAGATGTAATAAAGCATGTATTGGATGAAATCGGCCAAGTTTACATTCATGGAATTTCAGTGCAACCTGGAAAACCAACAATCATCGGTGTTATCGATGGTAAAATTGTTATAGGTCTTCCTGGAAATCCTGTTTCAGCTTTAATGATTTTCAATGTATTCGTAGCTCCGGCCATTACAAAACTGGCTGGAATGGATTATAACTTTGCCGAACACTCAATCAAAGGAACCCTACAGAAAAGAATTCACTCACCGGTTGGAAGGATGCAATATCAACTTGTAAAAATTGATGGTAATAAGGTATATCCTATATTTAAAGATTCTGGAGCAATATTTTCACTTTCAACTGCTGACGGTTATGTAAATGTCTTGAAATCAATTGAACTTCTTGACGAAGGGGAAGAGGTTGAAGTATTTTTATTTAATAAACTAATTTAAGGAGATTGAAAATATGGATTGTGAAGAAAAACATATACCTGATCAAAAATTGGCGGTAATCAATTATAAAGGCCCGATTGAAGATATGGATGTTCTTGTAGCTAAATTGATGGGTTGGGTTGAAGAGGAAGAGATTAATGTAAAAGGAGAACCTTTCATCATATACTATTCTCCGAGACATGAGGTCAATAAAGACAATGATGTAGTATTTGATGTTGGAATAGTTCTAGATGATGAAGAGGACCCAGATAAAACAGATTTAATCAGAATAGTCGACCTGTTTGAACACAATGTGCTGGCAGGTGTTCACGAGGGAGATACTGATTCTATAATGGATACCTATGAAAAGATTGTTGATTTCTCAATTGAAAATGGCTACGACATCATAGGTTCACCAACTGAACTTTTAATCAAGAGCAAATACAATGAGGATGAAGTAGATAACTATTTAACTGAAATACAAGTTCCTATTATTAAGAAATAATTTTGGTGATAGAATGTCTAAAAAGGAAAGTGAATTCGATAAAAAACTAAAACGTTTATCTAAAAAAACAGATCTTGAAATATTCAGGCAGAATATGGGATTTGAAGCGGAAATAAAAAAATTAGAAGGTAAAATCGATAAGCTATCTGGAGAACAGCTTAGGGATTTTAACAATTCAAAAGATTCACTTTCAAAATATCTGGAAATTGGAAGTACAGATAGCTTTGTTGAAAGATGTAGGAAGAAGTTAGACAATCTGTAACTTCTCCGCATTTACTTTTTTTTAATAACTTATTTTTGACCGATTACTCTTAATCCATGAACCAACATTTTAGGAATGATGAATGNNGAATGGTCCGTATTGTTTTATATCTGATTCGATTCTTTGACAATCATTCAACAGTTCAAATATGTTTCCGGAAATCATGGCTTTTTTAATTGGTGTAGCTATTTCTCCATTTTTGATTTTAAATGCATTGTTGGCTTCAACTGAGAAGTCTCCTGTAATAGGATTTGCAGTATGGGCTCCCAAAACACTTGTTACTAGAACTCCATTTTGAATTTCATTAATTCCTATACTTTCCTTAAAGTTGAAAATCAGGTTGGATGGAGCTACTGCAGGTGTTGTTCCATAGCTTCTGCTTCCGTTTGAGGTACTTTTGGTATCTGCCTTGTTTGCATTGTATATGTCATATAAGAATGAATTCAAAACACCATTTTCAATAAGTTGGGTTTTCCTGCTTATAGTACCTTCTCCGTCAAATGGTCTTGTGTAGAGTCCTCCTGCATAGGTGCTGTCATCAGTCAGGGAAAGGCTTTTTGTTGTGATTTCAGTACCTTCCTTTCCTTTTAGAATGGATCTTCCACGTTCTACATTTTCAGAGGAGAATGCGGAAATGAATGTTGAGAGAAGGCCGGTAGCTGCATGGTAATCAAGAACAACATCATAATCGTCTGTTTCTATATTCTGACCTCCAAGGGAGTTCAATGCAAGATTACAAACATCTTCACTTAATTGGTTTCCATCCAAGTTATTAAAATTTGTGGAAGTTATTGAATCATATGATGTTGCTATGTCTGTTCCGTTTATAACATTTACAGAAAGTCCTGCAGCAAAAAGGGTTTTTTCCATACTCAAGCTTACTCCGTTGGAGTTAAGAACGACCTGTTCGTATTGGTCTGCTGAAAATCCTGCAGAAGTAACTTCACATTCCTTTTCTTCAGCTGTTTCAATGATGTTATTTAAAAAGTCAATGGAAGTTTCAATATCAAGGTTTTTATAGTTTTTGTCATAGATTCCTTCAACCTCTATCTTTTTTTCAGGCATTGAAAATGCAATGTTCTCATCTTCCTTATTTAAATTGGTGTTTGATAATGCTTGTTCGGCTGTTTCTTTGATTTTAGAGAAGTCTGATGTATATGCAAAACCTACCTTATTGTCTTTTATTATTCTAATCCCAATTCCTTCGCTGATTTCTTCTTTAGCAAAATTAAGTTGGGTTTTTTCTGATTCAAGTTCTATTCCTTTTCCTTGAGCCATATAAATTTCATATTCTTCAGCTATTTGTGAAACTTGTCTGATTACATCGTCACTTATATCAATTAACATATTCTATTCATCTCCAAGTACAAATTTTTCAATTGCCTCTTGAACGCCGTATCCAAACGGTTTTTCACAGACATAGTCACTTTCATCTTTAAGTGCTTCCTCGGCATTTGCAACGGAAACCTTAAGTCCTGCAACCTTTAGAAAATCAATATCGTTTTCACTGTCTCCAATAGCCATTAAATTTTCAACGTTGATTCCAGTACTTTCACATAAAAGCTTAAGGGAAGATCCTTTGTTTACTCTTTTATCAGTTAAATGGAGTGCAAAACCACTGTCGTAGATTTCTATTTTATCCAAATATTCGAAATCTTGTAATGCTTGCTCTATTATTTCTCTATCGATAAATTTGTAGTATACCACTTCGGTTTCCCTATAATTGTTGTCATCGGAACTTATCTTCTCAAGTTTAGGGCCTATTTTCCCGAGCAAATGTTCATTTGCCAAATCAACATATTTTTTGTCTGTTAAAATGTTGACCTTGTTGTCATTCAACCCTTCCTTGAAGATTACTCCTCCGTTTTCACAAACCACTCCTCCACTAGCTCCAATCAGGGTAGCTGTTGCATATCCGAAGGTTACGAGGTTTCCAGTTACAATGATTGTTGGTACTCCAATGGCCTCTGCCTGTCTTATAGCTTCCATGGCTGAATTACAAAGTCTTCTTTTTGAGTCTGTTATTGTCCCGTCAATATCTACGGCAATTGCTTCTATTTTCATCAGTTCACCTTTTACTATATCTATGTGCAATATTACAAGTTCCTTCCTTACTTACCATACATGCTCCAATAGGATGGAGAGGATTACAGGTTTTTCCAAATAGGCTGCAATCTTCTGGTCTTGCCATTCCTCTTAAAATTGGGCCGCATATACAACCTTTAGGAGCTTCTGTAACTTCTTTTACTTCTATGTCGTATTTTTCACGAGCATTATAATCTGAAAATTCATCTTTTATCTCAAGAACTGAATTTGGAATTTGTGGGAATCCTCTCCATTCTCTGCTTTCTACATCAAACACCTGTTCCATCATATCTTGGGCAATCACGTTTCCCTCTTCACGTACTGCACGATTGTATTCGTTTTCCATTTTTGGAGTGTCATGTTTTATCTGTCTTAGAATCATGTAAACAGACATTAATATGTCCAATGGATTAAAACCAGCTACTGATTGCGGAATTTTATATTGATCTGAAAAGTAATCAAATGGTTTGGTTCCAATAATGGTACAAACGTGTCCAGGTTCAATTAAAGCATCTACATTTGTCTGTCCTGAATTTATCAAATAATCGATAGCTGGAGGGATTAGTCTGTGACATGAAAGCACTGAAAAGTTTTCAGGAGGTTTGGATAATAGTTCTGCGGCTGTTGTCGGTGCAGTTGTTTCAAATCCTGCAGCTATAAAAACAACATCATTATCCTCTTTTTCAGCTATTTCAATAGCTTTATTAATTCCATATACAATCCTAACATCTCCTCCTTCTGCTTTTGCTTCAGCTAATGATCCATTTGACCCTGGTACTCTTAACATATCTCCAAATGTGGTAACTGTAACACCTTTGTCGATTAATTCAAGTGCTTCATCAATTTCACGGGACGGTACAACACATACGGGACACCCAGGTCCTGCTACAATCTCCACTTCGTCTGGGAGAAGAGATCTAATACCGTTTTCCATTATTGTATGTTCATGAGAACCACAAACGTGCATAATCTTAACGGGAGTTGATATATCTTCTATTTTTTTTATTAGGGTTTTTGAAAGATTTTTCATTATTAAACACCAGATTATTTTAGTAAAACTTAATATTATATAACGTTTATATATATTAATGATTGATTATATTTTTTATTATAATTTTTATGGGATATTATGTTTAATGGCAATAAAGTTTTGGCAGTGATTCCTGCAATAGATGATTCAGAAGGAATTCCTCGTCAAAACACTAGACTACTAGGTGAAAAACCACTTATTGCACATACTATTGATACTTTAAAGTCTTCTGAGTATGTGGATGATGTGGTTGTTTTATCAAAAAATGATGAGGTTTCTATAATTTCGGAATTATATGGGGTAACTCCTTTTAGAAACTCAAATAATGAAGAGACCACATTTGAAGCACATATTCTTGAGGCTATGCTTCAAAGGGAAAAGGCAGCTTTCGACGAATATGATGTTGTTATGGTGGTTAAACCAAATGCTCCATTAATAACTGTAAGCTCAATAAACGGGATTATTGAAAAATTTGAAAATCATGAAATCGACAGTGTCATTTCCGTTAAGGAGGATAAGCATTTAAGATGGGGTTTTGATGAGGAAAATAAGAGATATTTCCCGATTTATTCTCAAAGAATGGAAGAGGGGAATTTACCTCCACAATATATTGAAACAGGGTCAATTTTAGCCACTCGTAGACATTTTATCACTGACGAATCACTTTTAGGGCTTAATATAGACCTAATTGAATTGTCTGATGAGGAAAGTATTATTGTAGATAACTTTGAAGATTTGTGGATTGTTNNGCTGAAAAACATTTCAACAAAAAGAAAATTGTCATTGTTGTCAATGCATTTGATGAAATCGGTATGGGTCCTGTAAAAAGATCTCTTGCAATAGCTTCTAAATTAATTGTTCATGATGTAACTTTTGTATCAAACAGCAATTATCCATTGGGAATTAAAGCTATTGAGGCTCAAAATTATCCTTGCGTTACATATGATGATTCTGATGAAATATTTGGTGTTATTGATCAGATAAATCCTGATCTTGTTATAAACAATGTTTTGGACACTTCATTTGATTATATATCCCAATTAAGAGAAAAAAATTATTTTGTCATAGACTTTGAAGATTTGGGTCCAGGTATTGAAGTAGCTAATCTTGTTTTCAATGCACTGTCTGATTTTGGAATAGAATTACCTAATGTCTTTACTGGTTATAAATACTATATCTTGGAAGACGAGTTCTACTTCCAGCCACCTAAAGTAATTCAAAGAAATGTGAATAGAGTTTTAGTGATGTTTTTAGGTAATGATCCAAACAACCTTACAGAAAAAACAATTCAGGCTTTAATAAGTTCAGGATATTCAGGTAACATTGATGTTTTATTAGGTGTAGGATATCCGAACAAAAAGGAAATAATCGAAAATTATAATATATTCAACAATATTGTAATTTATGAATCTGTTAGAAGCATGAGTGAATTAATTGGTAAGGCAGATATATTATTTACATCAGCTGAAAGAACCGTTTATGAAGTTTGTTCCATTGGAGTCCCATGTATATGTATGTGTCAGGACAATAGGGAACTTGCAAATACTTTTGCCAATGTTGACAATGGAATCATTAACCTTGGTTTGGGAAATGAAGTGTCAATAGATCGGATAGCTAGTGAATTTATTTCCTTGGTTGAGAATTTTGATGCAAGGATTGAAATGAATCAAAGAATGCTAAACATAGATTTAAAGAACGGTTTCGCCAATGTGTGGAACATCGTTAAAAAATTCTACGCTGATTTTGAACTTGAAGAAGATTTCTAACTTCTTCATATAATTATTTTTTAAAAAAGAAAAAAAAATTAGGATTCTTGAGAACAATCTGCAGCGTATTTGCTGAGCAATACTGCACATTTGTCAATTGTTTCAGGA
>DAII01000114.1:0-3271 GCA_002496065.1 Methanobrevibacter sp. UBA586 | reverse complement strand
ATTAAATAGGTCTTCATCAGTCAAAGGCATATTTATAACAACAACATTATCGTTAACAAAGCCTACAAGAGGTTCAACAAAACAATTTCTTATTCCATTGTCATTTAAGAAATTAATTAGGTTTTCACCAAGTTTTAAGGACTCTTGTTTAATTTTATTGTCTTGTTGGAATTTAGTTTGTTTTGTTGTATATCTAAATGCTCTCATATTGTTTGGACGAATGATTTCCTCTATCCTTTCCTCTTTCTCTTCGATTTCGTCTTCAGACTTGTCTCCGGCAGGATTGTTTTTAGGATTGTATTTTTGAGAAAGAATTTCATAGATTCCACTAGGACCAATTACTAAATGATTAATACCCTTGTTTACTCCAGGTATTCTTACGTCGTAGAATACATAGTATTCTTCTGGAAGACTTAAAAGATGGTTTCTGACGATTTTGCTTCTTTTCTTAACTTCCACATCGTCTTTTTTACGGTATAATCCATAGCATATGAGAATCACACCCACAAATATTGTAAAAATTCCATAGCCGCTATTTATTAGAAGTATTTCACCGATACTTCCTATTAATATAAGTGCCCCAACAATTATAGCAATGTTCTTTGGGCTTTTAAGGCTTTCATTTTCAGATTGTATAGTATTGTCAAATTCTAGTTTTTTATTATCATAAAGGCTTTTGTTTGAAAAACTTCTATAAGTTCCATTTGGAATTTCTTCATCCATAATTCCATAATATTGGGATACTCCTTTGAAGAACTCATTTTTAAGGAATTCTTTTAAAACATTATAATCATTAGTTTTAGGAACTAAAAATTCTTTTTCGAACTTACGGCGAGCTGCTACTGGGATTTTTGTCCTAGCTGTTTGTTTAGGAGGTTCGTCCTTTTTAGCTTCTTCTTCTTTTGCTTTCATTTCTTGCTCTTCATTAGCTATGCTATGAAGGCCTTTTTCTGAAAATAAGTTTTCAAATCTGCTTGAAAATGATTTGATGGAGTCTACTCTATTTGTTGGATGTTGATTTTCTTCCACTTCACCAGGCTTTATTCTTCTGATTAAACTAGAAGCAAAATTCTTTTCCTGATCTTTAACTATTTTGTCGATGTCCTCATTCATTTCCTCATCAACATATCTTAAAGATCCCCCACAACTTTCACATTCGTAATCTAAAATGTTGTCTGATGGATTAAGAGCATATTTTAATCCACACTCAACACAGTAGCCTATGTATGATTGATTAGGGACGAAATTTTCATTTTTACTTGTAGTTGAATCTTCGCATAACTCCAAATCACCTGTGCATGAAGTACATTCAAAAGCGCTTATATCATCATTGTCTTCAAGTTGATATTTGGCACCGCATTTCTTACAACATACAATTTTCATAGTATCCTCATTTTATTTTATATTAATATGTCTATCTTTTTAAATTATATATGTTTTCATTTTATCATTATTGTAACAGTTTATAATTNNATTATTATATATGTTTTTATTTTTAATTTTAACTAGTTCTTTTGTAAATATATATTCCATCAATATTTTTTATTTCTGTATAATTGTCAATATGGTCGATTTTATTGTTGGTGATGTAATACGTAATGTTGAATTTTGAAAGTGAATCGGTCTGACTATTTTTCACTGCAAATATTTTCTGTTCTAAATACCATTTGTATGGTCTGATTGTATTGGAAGCAACATTTGTATCTNNTATGTTGGGGTCCTATAAAGACATCTGTTTCCTCAACACCGTTTACAAATGTAAAAGCTGCAACCAATACAGATACTGTTATGATGATTGGAATTATGTATTTGTTGATTTTGACATTTTCCTGAATTTTGTAGACACCATAGACAATGAAATATGCAACTGCAGGTAGGCATGGGATGAAATATCTGTTAACCTTGAATTCCACATGGCTGAAGAATATGAAGTTTATCAAAATCCATGTTACAAACATCAGGCTCAGGTCGTAATTGGAGCTTTTGAAGATGTTACGGGCCACAACCATGGTAATTAACATGAGTATGATGGTAGGTGTTGATCCCAAATACAAAAATGATGTTACTGTTGCAATGGCCAGAACAGTTGTCAGTCCGAGGTGTTTTCTTGAATAGTTTCCATGGATGTTGTTCTTCACTGCAAGAATTCCTCCAATCAAAAGTATTGCTCCATAGGCCATTGAAATGATTGTTGGATTGTTTAATTGGGGATTTCCCTTAAAGAATTCCACATTAAAAAATGTCACTCCAGAGCTTCCAAGGAAATTAAAGAAATTTTGAGCATAATAGAATATATTTAGATTATATGCAGGATTTGCCGGACTTGCATGTTCTCCTCCAAGAAAACCGATTCCTGTCTCTACCATTGTCATTTCCCCTGTGAGAATATAGAGTCCGGCTATTGCAATAACCACAAGGGTTCCTATTATTGAAACTGGAATCAAGAGATATTTCAATTCGCTCCAAGGGGCTCTGTATTTTTTTCTATAGATGAAATACACAATTAAAACAGGCAATATTAAAATAACAGTATATCTAATGAGAAATGCCAAGAGGAATATTATAATTGTCCATAAATAGAATTTAGGATTTTTGTCAACAGCTATTATTCCAAAAAGAACTGTCCANNTACTGCAGGAATATCTAAAGATCCATTGGCCAACCAAATTAGGTTCAATGAAAATGTAGCGTAAATTATAACTCCTAAAAAGCTCAGTACTTTGTCGAATTTAAGTCTGAACAATAAGTAAAGGCCTATATTTCCAATTATTGCCAATACTCCGGTAACGATGAATATGCTAACCTGATTTTTAAGTCCCACATCAAAAAGGAATGATGTTAGAATACATGTCAGGGGAGTCAACCATAAATCATTGTTTCTATTTATGTTTTCTCCAGTGTAGAAGAGAGCATTAACTAGATATACATAAACGTCAGAGCAGAAGATTCCAATCTCCATTGTAAAATTAAGGTAAAAAATAGTTAGTATGGTACTTATAAGGATAATTAATCCTAAGTACCTTTTATCATTTTTTTTAAGCTCTAATTCTTTTAAAATCATTAATTTTTATTTTAGTCATCATATTAATTAAATATTTATAATAGTGATCCTACAACAAATGATACGAATGGNNAATGCAATCAGCATTCCTATTTTTAAATATTTGGACACTTTGTGACAGTTTTCAGGTGTTTGGCTTTTTAAAATCAGGACTCCTGAGTATAAGAATATGATGACGGCTATTGTAATAATTACCAAGTAATAAATTGA
>DAII01000101.1 GCA_002496065.1 Methanobrevibacter sp. UBA586 | reverse complement strand
GTTCTGTTTTTTGTAGAGTTCCATGTTTAACTATTTAAAGTTTTTGGCTTTTATTTTCAAGTAACCTTTATATTAATTAGTCATATAAATAATAAACAGTACATAATGTTATGCTGAGCTAGCTCATTAAGTACATTAAATTTGATTAGGATAAGCATAAGTTTGTCTTAATACAACGAATTTAAAAAATTTTTTTAAANNTTTTAAAAAAATTATGTTTTGAAATTTTCAAAATGTAAATTATAGAGGAGGAAAAACTCTATGGCTGATGATATAAAAATTGTAATGTTTTGTTGTAACTGGTGTTCCTACGGAGGAGCAGACACAGCAGGTACTGCACGTATGCAATACCCACCGAATATTAGAGTTATTCGTGTAATGTGTTCTGGAAGAATTGACCCACAATTTATCTTGAAAGCATTCCAAGAAGGTGCTGATGGTGTATTTGTAGCNNTAGCTGGATGTCACATGGGTGACTGTCACTACGATGCTGGTAATTATAAATTAGATCGTAGAATGAGATTAGTCTACAAATTAGTCGAAGATATGGGAATCGGTAAAGAAAGAGTACACCACGATTGGATTTCCGCNNGCATCTGAAGGAGAAAAATTCTCTGAATCAGTTAAAATGATGGTTAACAGAATCAAAGAATTAGGACCTGCTCCATTAAAAGGTCAAATCCAAGCTGAAAACTAAATTGGAGGAGTTAATTATGGCAGATAAAGTACTTANNAGATAAAGTAAATATAGGAACTATGTGGTTAGGTGGATGTTCTGGTTGTCACTTATCCATTGCAGATTTCCACGAATCATTAATTGATGTTATGGAATTAGCAGATTTCAAATTTTCACCTGTACTTATGGATACCAAATACGATGAAGTCCCAGAATTAGATATTCTCATCGTTGAAGGTGGAATTAGAAACGACGAAAACAGAGAATTAGCTGAAATGTTAAAAGAAAAAGCTAACATGGTTATTGCTTACGGTACCTGTGCATGTTACGGTGGTATCCCAGGTCTCGGTAACTTATGGACTGTTGAAGAATTAGAAGAAGAAGCATATGTTAACTCTGTCTCAACAGTAAACCCTGAAGGAATCATTCCTCACGAAGATGTACCTCATCTCGAAAGCAGAGTAAGACCTTTAGACTCTGTAATGGATATTGATTTAATGATCCCTGGTTGCCCACCACGTTCTGATGTTGTTGCACAAGCTGTTTTAGCATTATTAAATGGTGAAACCATCGAATTACCAGCAACTAACCTTTGTGAAGTATGTCCTAGAGAAAAACCACCTGAAGGTTTAGCTATGGACTTCATTAAAAGACAATTCGAACTCGGAGCTCCTGCACCTGATTTATGTTTAATCAGTCAAGGATTAATCTGTATGGGTCCTGCAACCGTATCCTTATGTGGTGCTGAATGTCCAAGTATCGCTATCCAATGTAGAGGATGTTACGGCCCTACTTCCAAAGTATTAGATCAAGGAGCAAAAATGATTAGTGCAATCGCTTCTGACTACGGTGTAGATGAAGATAAATCAGTCGACCCAGAAGCAGTAGCTGATCAATTAGATGATATCGTAGGTACTTTCTACACTTACACCTTACCTGCAGCTTTAGTACCTGTCAAAATGCAAAAAGGAGAATGATAATATGGTAAAACTTACTATGGAACCTGTAACACGTATTGAAGGACACGCAAAAATTACTGTACATCTTAATGACGCTGGTGAAGTTGAAGACACCAGATTACATGTTATGGAATTCAGAGGATTCGAAAAATTCTTACAAGGTCGTCCTGTAGAAGAATTAGCAAGAATCGTTCCTAGAATCTGTGGTATTTGTGATGTACAACACCATTTAGCAGCTGCAAAAGCAGTTGATCAAATCTTCGGATTCAAAGATGACGAAATTTTACCTGCAGCATACAAAATGAGAGAAATTATGAACTGGGGTTCATTCATGCACTCTCACGCACTTCACTTCTACTTCTTAGCTGCTCCTGATTTCATCATCCCAGATGCAAACAGAACTAACAGAAATGTTTTCCAAATCATTAAAGATCAACCTGATATTGCACTTCAAGCAATTAACATCAGAAGAAATGGTTTAGAAATGGTTAGAAAAATCGGTGGTCGTCCAATTCACCCAACTTCATCCACTCCTGGTGGTATCTCAACTGAATTAGACGCTGAAACTCAAAAAGACTTATTAGGAAGAGCTAAAACTAACATTGAATTAGCACAAAAAACTTTAGACTTAGCTATCCCTATCTTTGAAGAAAACATCGATTTAGTAGACACCTTAGGTAACTTCGGTCCTACCAGACACTGTGGTATCGTAAACGACGGTGTATGGGATGTTTACAATGGTGATGTAAGAATAAAAGACAAAGAAGGAAAAATCTTCTGCGAATACAACAACTTAGAATACAAAGATGTTGTTGCTGAACACGTAAAACCTTACTCTTGGTTAAAATTCCCTTACATTAAAGAATTAGGTTACCCAGAAGGTATCTACAGAGTAGCACCATTATCAAGAATTAACGTTTGTGACAAAATGCCAGATGCTGCACCATTAGCACAAGAAGCATTAAACGACTTCCGTGACAAATTCGGATACGCACAAGCACCATTATTATTCCACTGGGCTAGACTCATCGAATTATTAGCTGCTGCTGAATGTGCTGCTGATGCATTAGAACAAGATTTATCCGGTCAAAAATTCCCTGATGAATTAGAAAGAACTGCTGGTGAAGGTGCAGGTATTGTAGAAGCTGCTCGTGGTACTTTAATCCACAACTACAAATGTGATGACAATGGTTTAGTAACTGAAGCTAATATTGTTGTAGCTACCATCCAAAACAACCCTGCTATGGAAATGGGTATTCAAAAAGTAGCTAAAGACTACATTAAACCTGGTGTAGAAGTAGATGATAAAATCTTTAATTTAATGGAAATGGTTATTAGAGCTTACGACCCATGTTTATCCTGTGCTACCCATACTATGGATAGTCAAATGAGATTAGCTGAAGTAGAAATTGTTGACAGCGAAGGAAACATCATTAAAAAATTCTAAATAAAGGGGATTAATAATGATTGTATTTAATGAAGATGGTTGTATTAAATGTGGAGCATGTGAGGGTGCATGCCCAACTTCAACTATCACTGTAACTCCAACTTATATCCAACACTGTGACATGTGTGGAGAAGATCCTAAATGTGCAGAAGTTTGTCCTGAAGGAGCATTAAAAGTAGAAATGTTCACCGTGGATGAAAATGCACTCGATCAACCAAGATTAACATTCAACTCCTCATTATGTACCAGTTGTGGTAAATGTGAAGAAGTCTGTCCACAAGAAACTTGTGTTGTAGTAGATAAACCAAACATGGAAGTAGAAGGTTTCTGTGTAATGTGTAAACAATGTGTAGAAATCTGTCCGGTTCAAGTAATTGGTATTCCAGGTATTATCGAACCTAAAGATTGTGGAATTGACCTTGAAGGTAAAGGTGCAACTTACATCGTAAATTGTGTTGGATGTGGAACCTGTATAGAACCATGTCCTGTAGACGCAATCACTCTTGATAAAATCGGCGGAACCATTTCCATCGATGAAAACGTTTGTATCAAATGTGGTGTATGTTCCCAAACTTGTCCTTGGAACGCTGTATTTATCTCAGAAAAATACCCAGTTAAACGTGAAAAAGAAATCATCGACTTTACATTCACTTCCAGTAAATGTATCGGATGTAACACTTGTGTAGAAGCTTGTCCTGGTGACTTCATTAAAACTAATGCAGGTAACTTAACTATCGAGCTTCCTAAAATCTGTGCTGCATGTGGTTTATGTGTAAATGTATGTCCAACTGATTCCTTAGATTTAGTAGTTGAATGGGGAGAAGCACACCCTGCTGATGCTGAAGGTTTAGGTTACGACCCTGAAAAATGTGAATTTATTGGTGCATGTGCTAATAAATGTCCTACCGAAGCTATTCGTGTAGTAACCAAAACTGGTATGGCTTGCCCATCTTTAGTACAAACTGATGACGATCCGTCATTTGTAAACTGTATTAGATGTGGTGCTTGTGCTGCTGTATGTCCTGAAGATGCTTTAACTGTCGGTTCTATTGAAAAAATGATTGACGGTAAACTCCAACTCAGAGACAGAATTGAGTTCAACCCATCCAAATGTACTAAATGTGGTGACTGTGTCGTTGCATGTCCATATGATATGATTCATTTAACTGATGATGATAAATTACCAATTAAAGGATTCTGTACCTTATGTGGTCAATGTATCGAAGCATGTCCTGAACACGCATTATATGATAAATAGGTGGATTACCACCTTTTATTTTATTTTTTTTTAAAAAAAGAAGAAAGTTAATTTATTCTATTCATTACTACTTTTCCGTTAACCATTGTTAATATTGGTTCTCCCTTATATTCAAATCCATCAAATGGTGAATATTCTGCTTTTGTTTTAAATNNAATCTATTTTTCCTGTTTTATTTAGATCAATAGCTGTAAAATCAGCATCTTTTCCAATGGCTATTTCTCCTTTGTTCTCAAGACCAAAAACATTTGCTGCATTTTGTGACAGTATTTTTGGAATTATTTCCAGAGCTATGTTTCCTCTATTTACTTCTGTTAAAAGCAGCCGAACCACTGTTTCAAGATTTGGAATTCCAGGTGATGATGTCCAAGTTCCCTTATTTTTTTCCCCTAATGTATGTGGTGCATGGTCTGTTCCGATTATTGAACTTTCACTTAAGTTGGCGATGGATATGCTTTTTTCACCTTCTCTTAGGGGAGGATTAGTTTTTACTATTGTTCCATATATATCATAAGCATCATTGTTTAGCAATAAATGATGTGGTGTAAATTCTGAACTTACATCTGTAAAATTTTTAGCACTTTCAACAAGATTAAGTGATTTAATTGTACTCAAATGACATATATGTAACCTTAAATTATTTCTGTATGCAAGGTCAATAGCTTGTCTGACTGAAACATCCTCTGCTTCGTCAGGTCTTCCATAACTGTATGTAACAGGTGCTTCCTCTTCCTGCAGTTTTTCTGTTTCCCTTCTAACAATAGCTTGGTTTTCCGCATGAACTGCCACAAGGCCATTATAATCTGTTTTACTTCTTAAAACTCCAAGGTCATTAAATATTTTTTCAAGCTCATCGTCACTTTCCAAGTCCATAAAGATTTTAAATGAAGCAGGCTCAAGCTCAACTATTTTCTCCATCTCCTCATATGAGTTAACTCCTGCCTGTAGCTTGAAGTTCACAACACTTTTCCTGTTTGCAATTTTCAGCTTTTCTTTAAATTCCTTTGCGGTGTCTGTTTTTGGCAATGTATTTGGCATGTCTATTACTGTTGTAAAACCACCATTGGCAGCACTTTCACTTCCTGTTTTAAAATCTTCCTTTTGTGTTAGGCCTGGATCTCTAAAATGAACATGTGGATCAATAAATCCTGGAAGGAGAATATTTCCCTTTAAATCAATTTTCTCTTCTCCTCTTATTGCTTGTTTTGTTATTTCAATTATTTTTCCATTTTCTACTCCAACGTCGTATTCTCCAGGTTTATCAATCAATTTGGCATTTTTTATCACGAGATCCATTTTCAACCCTCAATCAGTTATTTAATCATTATGTATATTTTTAAAAGAAAAGATTATTTATACTTAAACTAAATTTTATTTATATGTCTATTAAGGATTTTGTAAAAAACATAAATGAAAGAGATAGGGTTACATTTTTCAATGATTTTAAGAATCGTAAAAATGATACATTTAAAGAGGGTACTGATGACATTCAATTGATAGCTGATTTTACAGAGTATTCTCCTTTACACAACGGCCATTTTCATTGTATGAATGTTGCAAAATCTCATTTTCCTGATGCTTTATTTGTGGCTATTGTGCCGGGTTTATTTGAACGTAGTGGTAGAGGCCTTCCATATATATTGCCAAGAGAAGTTAGAGCAGAAATTGCAGTTTCCGTTGGTGCTGATATTGTTGTTGAAGGACCGCCAATGGGAATCATGGGTTCAGGACAGTATTCATTGTCACTTTCCAAAATGTTTGCTGCTTTAAATACAGACATCATCCCAAGGGGATACAATCCAGTTGAGGGTTTTGATGAGATATTGGAAAGGATAAGGATGGGACATGGAATAGCTCCAAAACCTTATAAGATAGTGGATATGGATACAAAGGAAGTTTTACTTAGGGACAAATTGGCTGAGGATAATTACGTTATTGTAAGTTTTTCAAAATCTCTTAAAAAGATTGGTTTTGATTTTAAGGACAAGTTTTTATTTGTTGAAAGAATAACAGGTGTTTCAGGAAGTAAAATTCGTGAAAGCGTATCAAAAAACAACTTCGATTTGGTTATGGACATGATGCCTTCGAAAACAATTGAGGTTTTAAAAAGAGAAATTGAAAATGATAGGGCTCCCCTTCATGATTTGAGATATGATGAAAGAATCATTGAAAATGCCAATGGACTGTCCTTAGAGGAGCTGACAAATCTCAACCTGTTCGATGAAAATCTGGCTCAAAGGATTGTTGACAACAGACCCTTCAACAGTGTGGAGGAAATTTTTGATAATCTTAATCAGGGATTTTCAAAATTCTTCAAAACTCGTATACTTAGTATTTTGGAAGCCAATGTTTCCAAGGATGTTATTTCCAGCTACATTCATTATTATCCTTCTGTAATTAGAGTTCTTGATTATAAAAATGAGGAAAAATTAAATCAGTTTAAAGAGAAAATCAACTGTAGTAATGTAGATTTGTTTTAAAAAAAAAGTTTAAGAGTAAATGGTTAGTTTACTCATTTTTTATGTTTATTTGCCTATTAGATGGTTGAAGAATGTACCTGGGTCACTTAATCCGTAAATTGCATCTATGAATGTTGGGTAGTATGAACTTAATAGGAATATGAATATTACATAGAACAATACTATAATGATTAAAATAATCAAGATGATTGTTAATATGATATCAACTGCACCTACAGGTTCATTTTCCTTGGTTTTTGGAATGCTGTGTATTGGTATTGTTCCAGGTATCATTCCATCATCTTGATGTATTCCCTGTCTTTGTTGGTTGTCTACATATGGGTTACTCTCATAAGGGGAATATGGTTGTCTTGGAGGGATGTAATCTCCCTGAGGGTTGTTGTAGTTAGTATTGTTGATGTCAAGGAAACCTTTTTGTTGCATATTCTCCTGAGGAACGTAAGGATTGTATCCACTTTGATAATTTGGCTCTTCATAGGTTGGATATTGGCTATTAGGAACATATTGTTGCTCGTACATGGTTTCTCTGGTTTCAACTCTTTCATAAGGAGTTTTTGTTAAAGAACCGTAGTTTTCCTCATCCTTTGCCAATTGTTGACTTAATGGAATATTAGGGTCGTCACCATACAAATCATCTAAATAGCTATCATATTTTACTTCTGTAGCGTTGTAATCTTGAATTTCCGGTGGTTCGTAAGTGTGATCAGGATAAATAAAACCATCATCAAAATTGTTTTGGTTAACATTTTCTGGATAAGGGTTGTAATTTTGACCCTGTGGAGCATAATAACTTTCTTCAGCCTTAGGATTTATATCATATGGATTGTTATTGTTTGCTATTGGGTCGTTAATT
>DAII01000108.1:11872-14607 GCA_002496065.1 Methanobrevibacter sp. UBA586 | reverse complement strand
ATCATCAAATTTTTTCTCAATTATATTAAATTTGTCTCCTCCACCAAGGAAATTCATAATATCGATAACAGTAACAATACCTAATACTTTACCAGAACCAGGATCAGTAACTGGCAATCTCCTAAATTTATGTTCCATCATAACTTTAGCTGTGTCTTTAATACTTTTACTTGGTGGGATTGAAACTACATCTTTACTGGCAATGGACATAATGTCTCCATCTTTATCTGGAGCTTTACTTTGATGTTCAATTGAGCCTCTGTTTCCAGATTTTCTTATGTTAATAGCTTTTTTATCTTTCATATTTACACCTCATAAGCGTATTGTCACAGTCAAAGCAATAAAAACAATAAAATAAAACTACTATTCAATGTTCAAAATTGTATGAATCTGTGGAATAGTGGAAACTTCAAAATGTTGACCTACAATCTCTGAAAATTCAAAAAGCTTTTCAGTGTTACCCTTCCATTGGGAAATTGGACTTGAAGGCTGTATGTCAATTTGAAGAACATTTTTATTTGTTATACTTTCAGATAGCTTTTCTATTACCTCTTTAATCGTACTTGTTTTTGTTGTTGTTAATGTGACGATTTTACAATATACCATTATAGATNNAATAAATTTAGTGATTTTATTTCATTCAATAAAATACTTTCATCAAAATCACCCTTAAAATGTTCAGGTAATTTAATATCTAATGAAACAATGTTCAAGTTTTCTATTTTATCTATGTTGTTTGGCAAAGTCCCGTTTGTCTCCAAAAGTATCTTCAAATCAATATTTTTAGAAACTTCAGAGATGAAATCAGGATATAGGCTAGGTTCTCCCCCAGTAAATGATACTACTTTACAATCAAGAGTTACCAATCTGTTGATTTCATCCACAACTTCCTCAACAGTCATCACTTTACCGGAGTTTTCAGATTTACTCTTGTTTGTATCACAATAGCTACAATCCAAATTACAACCTGCAAAACGGACAAAAATCTGCCTTTGGCCTACAAAAGGACCTTCACCTTGGAAACTTGAAAAAATTTCAATAATGGGAGCCTTCATACTTATTCCACAAATTCCTTAGTATACATTGCTCCTTGACCAATACCTTCATTTACACATACTGAAAGTTCAAACAAGTTATCATATTTCTTGGAAAGCTCCTTGACTAACTCATCTGCGAAATATTTAGACAGTTCCTCTGCAGATGTGTAAGGTAAATCCAAAAATACACAATCATCAGAGGGAATGCTGTAACCTTTACCGTCCACCTTGAAATGAACACTTCCGGCATCCTCTAATTTTTCAATAGAATCCTCATATTTGATAAAGTCCTTAAACTCAATCAAGTCATTTTGAACTGGAATCAAGAGTCTGTGATCCAAGGTATCACATATTGCTTTTGTATAAGCCTTAACATCCTTAAAATCAACTACAAAATCAAATTCCCCTGCACGATCTCCGTCAATTTCAACATCCACAAAATAAGAATGGCCGTGAATATGACCGCAGCTAGGATGTCCTGGAATAATGTGTGCGGAAGAGAATCTTAAGTTAGATTGAATACCATTAATTAAAATTTTCATTTTAAATCACCTTTTTTTATAATAAATTAGTTTTGGAAATGTCATTTTCAATTGTTTCCAACTCTGAAATGAATCTGTCTGCAGTTTCATTTATTAAATCAATTAAATTATCTTGGTTAAATACTTGTTCCCCATTTTCGTCCCGTATGTCATACAATCCAATTGTATCCACATCATCTGGTGTTCCCTTATCCTCCAAATTAAGTGCAAAGTGAATTTTCATACTGCTTAAACTGGCGGTAGCTATGGAAATACTAAGCTTTCCACCGTCGACAAAAATATCATCACCTTCCCTTTTGGATGTGACACCATACTCAAACAAGATTTCTCTAAATATCATGACAAGAAGTCTTTGACGCAAATATGCAATTCTCATGTTTGCAGGCTGACAGTCAAAAAATTCACAAATGAAATTAACCATATAATTAGACTTTATTTCAAGACCAACATCTGCAAAATCCTTTAAGTTGTCTGGAGTGATGTTTACAGGTCCAATCCATGTGATGAGTGAAGAACCGTAAATTCCAAATTCTTTAAAAGCCCAAGAAGCATCAATCTGACTTCCATCATAAGGGAATATCTCTTCAATATGTTTATGTTCAATACTCATAAAATCTCCTTAATTAAAGATATGGGCATTATTTTTATTAAATATGTTTATTCAATCATGATGCTAAAAAATCATCCTTCGTTTTTCTATTTTTCATGATTGAATTTTTCATATCCAACAATATTTCATACATTGAATGAAATAATTCTTTCTTTAAATATTGATTACATTGCTTTATTTAGAAATTAAAGAGTTCAAAACTTAAATAATAAAGCGTATGGGAAAAATGTGAAAAACCTCTACCCATTACAAAACGAAGAGATAATAAGTTAAGTTATCCTCAATAGTCTCTCATTTTTCCTTCTGAGAACTGATAAAATGAAAATGACTTATATTCACATGTTTTGCTTTGAACTTATAATATTGCTTTTATTTGCAAGAAAACCATTAATATGGATTTGACCATCTGCAAGCTTAGAAAAATCAAAAGAAAATAATTTTTATATAAAAATTGACAATCATATATTAAGGAGTGTTTTTATGGAAAAAGTAAGAACAAGAGATTTTATTTACACCACCGATGGATTATTTTTTGCTTCAACAAAG
>DAII01000108.1:4330-11844 GCA_002496065.1 Methanobrevibacter sp. UBA586 | reverse complement strand
CCGTGAAAAAAACGGCAAAAGATACAGGAAAGTAAGCTCAGAGGAGGCTTACGAATATCTAAGCGAAAAGCACCCTGAGTATCTCTACAACTGTGAGGTAACCAAGGTGAAAAACATGATGGGAGTTCCATTTGAAAAGGTAGAAAAAATAATAAGGCCTCAAGACCGTTTAAAAGACATTATGGAAAATGGAGAACCTAAAAATCCTGAAATAATAGCTAAACTTTTGGATGTTGCTAATTTCTTCCATTATGTTGCAGGAATTGACTATGATCATCTTGGAATTTCAGGTTCCATCCTTCCAGGACTTCACAAAAGCGACGTTTCAGATATTGACTTTGTAATCTTCGGCCTTGAAAATCATAGAAAAGCCATGAGAACATTTAGAGAAAACAAAGGCCAAGACGTTTACATTGATGAAATAGAAAAATCTATAAAAGTGATGGGAATCACTGATGATTACTGGGATTTCCTATATGATAAAAGAATAAAGGATGACAGTCTAACCANNTGAAGAGTTCAAATGGTATGAAAACAGAAAGGGAAATCGTGGAACCATTGACGGAACCCTATTTGACATATTGGCCACCAAAGATTATGATGAGATTGAAGGAGAATGGGGAGATACCATTTATGAACCAATTGGAGTGGCCAGTGTTGAATGTAAGATTACAAGTGCATTGGGAGCATTTGACAATCCATCACTCTACACAATTGAAGACTTGAAGATTATTGATGGAGTAGACGCCCCAATTACCGAATTGGTCTCATTTACCCACACCTATGCCGGAGAAGTAGAAGACGGGGAAGAAGTCGTAGCTCGTGGAAAAGTGGAAAAGGTAATTAAAAACAGTTCTGATGTTAGCTACAGACTTGTTGTTGGAACTACTCGCGAATCCATAGACGAATATATAAAACTTAAGGAAAGTCCTGCCTAGGACTTCAATTCTTTTTTTAAAATCAGTTAACATTCATAAGCTGTTTGTTAATACAACATTTTTCTTGAAGTTAATTTTACAATTGTCTTTATCTAAATATATCATTTTCATTCCCAATGCTTCCCTTATTTGTATGATTTATTTGAATAAACTTTTGTTGTTGTAATAACTACATTTACTATATTTTATAATAATAGCCAATAATATACAATTATAGATATATTGCTTTGTAATTACTATTTTTCTTTTTTAAAATTATTATAACAGTTNNCAGTTAAAAGCGTTTTTGACATAATTTAAAGCTATTTACTCAAAATACAAGCCTAATTATTTATATTGCACGAATCTATGTAATATTAAAAAGATTAGAGGTTTTAAAATGACAAATATATCTTCAATAAAAACTTACATGTACTGTCCAAGAAAGGTTTACATTCAGGAAAATGTCATTCAGGAAAAATCACAGATAGATCCAATTTACAATGAAGTCAAAATGCTCAATATCGATGTTTGGGACATTATGAATAAGAATATGAGAAAGTTAAGAAAGGAAATGCACATAAATGAAATTGAAAGCATACTTTCAAATGGAGTTCAGAACGCCATTGANNGTTTTTAATGGCACCATAATTGAAAACAACACAATAAACGAACGTAAAAAAGAAATTTATGATAACTTCAATAAGCAAACCCAATACAACATCAAACTTCTTTCCCTGAAAGTTAGCAAAACAATGGAACTGATGGGAAAGGATGGAGGAGCTATTTCCGAAATGTTTTTTCCAAGTTCTATGAATTCCTATTTCATAAAGGACGACAAGCTTGATTTGACTGGAATGTGTGATAAGATAGAAATTGTGGACGGCATCTACTACCCAATCAGCTTTAAAAACAACAAACCCCCATTGACNNGTCAAGATGCAATAGAACTGGCTGCCCAAGCAATTTTAATCGAACAGGAATTTGACTGTGATGTTTATGTGGGATTTGTGGAATACCAAAAAATAGGTGACAGAAGGCCTGTTGTAATGGATGTGAATGTGAGAAAGGGACTTTTTGATATATTGCATGAAATGGATCAGATGAAAATGTTAAAAAAAGCACCTGTTGTAAAAATAAATGAAAAAACTAAAATAAGTTGATATAATAATTTCATTGTGCCCTCCTAATTAACCGGTANNTGTGTGAATATAAAAACATATGTTTGGAAAGAAAAATTTAGAATTTATTATTTCCTTTTAATCTATCGATATCAAAAACTGCAGTGTCTGCAATTGCCATTACTGCCATGACTCCAGCCTGTGTAGGATCAGTGACAACTAAATCCACAACATCAGTAATACTTCCAGGCATATTTAGACAGATGGTTAAAATATCATTCTCTTCCTTTAATTTTTTAACCGCTTCAGTAATTTCCCCACCCATCAGGGACCCTGCAAGAACCAATGCACTGACACGAGGGAGTCTTGCAATTCCATCAACTGCCTCAGCAATAGAATTTTCACCAACCAAAGGAATTGTGTCAACCCCAATTCTTTCACCACGGATGTTATGTCTGTCAGCTTCGGTAATAGCTCCCAAAGCAACTTGGGATACTTGAGCTCCACCACCCATGATTACAATACGCTTTCCGTAAATGTCATTTGAGGAACCGTGAATCTCAGCAGAGTTGACTTCCGGGACTGATTTGATATCTTCAATCAGCTTATCAATATCAGTTACATCTTCAACTTCAAAATCGATGGTTGCGGAATCGTGGGAATCGACAGAAAGATGAGTGTATGTAATGTTTACATCATGATTACTAAAGATTTTAGTAATTTCGTTTAAAACATCCTTATCCTCATCAGTTTTAATTGTAATAGCATAATCTGTCATGTTAAGGCCTTACTTTATCTAATTCAACGTGTGCTCTTTTCCATAATGCTAAAAAGTTATCATCTCTTGAAACTGGAATCACATCCAATCCTAGATTCCTATGTTCTGAAATCCATTCCTCGTTAAATACAGGAATTTCAACTTTGATTGGTTCTGAAGTTTTATTTACCACAATAAGATTCCTGTAAGGGAAATCCCATTCAACGATATATCCTCCAAGAGCCACCATGTGATAAGGTCTCATTACAAATTTCATATAATCACCTCATAATACTCCAAGTGCAATAGCTAAAATTCCAAGTAAACTTGCTGCAATTGATACAGGCAATAACTGTCTGTTTGTAAATACTGGTGAGAATGCTGAAAATATCCCCATTACCAATACAAAGATTAAAGCTACAACAATATTTAAAATAATCCCCCAAGATAAAATGCTTGGTGGAATTCCAATAAACAATACTGAAAACAATGCTGCAAGAGTAAACATCAACAATCCTCTTGCAAGGTAGACGACTCCCCTATATTTGGCAGCATATTCCATGTACGGTCCTTCAATAACATCTGATTTTGCCTTGATTATGGAAAACGGATATTCGTTTAAAACAGCCATATAACCTATAAAGAACACTACAGCAGCAATCATACCTGAAACTGTGAACAAGTAAGGGCCGTGAATTTGTTGATATTCAACGATTTTACCAATGAATATGCTTCCTGATTGAGCTACAGGACCAAATAATGCAAGATATAATGGGAATGAACCGTATGTAATCATTCTTAATGACCTTTTAGCACTTAAATCCTCAATGAATGATCTTGTAACATCTGGATTTACTGCACCCTTTACAATATCAGGGAAAGGCATTCTGACAGACATTACTGATTTGGACAATGCCCCCATTAACACATAACAGATTTCTTCTACTTTAAGCAATCCCATAATTGCAATTAAGCTTGATAAAGCAGGAATATAAAATGCCTGTGGTGTGATAGCTATTAAAACAATCAAGATAGCTATAANNCAAGCTTGGAACAGGAGATGAAATCTTAATGTTTTCCTTAAATGCGAATTTGATTGGAGCCATGATTCCAGGTGAAGTTACAGGAGGTCCAATTCTTTGTTGAATTCTTGCATGAACGTATTTTCTTTCAATACCTGGCAAAAAGGTACTTACAACAAAACACACAAGTACAGTTATTATTACTGCAACAATAGCAAATAAAATTGTTTCTATTGACATTTTCTATCTCCTAATAATTTCTATTGCTCTGTCCGTACATGTAAAGCATGGATCGCATTGAACAATACATAGTTGAGCATCTGTAATTTGATCTCCTATACATGCATACTGCATTGCACCGATATTTGCCATGGACGGAGTTCTGATAATACTGTGTCTTACCTTTCCATTTTCAAGGGAGTATGAATGATATAAAGTACCTCTCGGAACTTCAATGTAACTGTCAACAATATCTGTATCTACCATATCCCAATCATGGTTAACCACTTTTCCTTCAGGCAATCCCTCAATAACTTGTCTGATAATTTTAATTGACTCGAAAGATTCCAAAGCCCTCATTATTAAGTTTGATTTTACATCACCGTCCGGTTGAGTTATAACATTAAAATCAAATGGATCATATTCAACCATACGTGTTCTCAAGTCGTTTGGAACACCTGTCGCTCTAAGGGAAGGGCCTGTTACAGCCAGTTTTAAAGCCTGTTTTTGAGGAAGTACTCCAATTCCTGAAATCCTGCTCATTACAATATTGTCTGCAGTGAATCTTTTAACGAAATCTGTAAGTCCTGCTTCAACGACATCCATTCCTTCCATTACTCTCCTTATCCTATTGTCATCAAGGTCACATCTAGGACGTATTCCTCCAAGAACTGAACAACCATACTGAACTCTGTTTCCCCCAATCATGTTCAATAGTTCCATGATGGTTTCCCTTAAATAGAATACTCTCATTGAAAATGTTTCATGTGCCAGTACTTCGCAACCATGAGCTAAATAAAGAAAGTGGCTGTGTAAACGTTCAAGTTCAGCCATTAATACTCGAATGTATTGAGCTCTATCTGGAACTTCAATACCAAGACCAATCTCTCCAGTNNCATATATGAGCATTAGAACAGATTCCACAAATTTTCTCAGTAAGTGCATTTGCCTTCTCAACAGGCAAACCTTCCATAATCCTTTCAACACCCCTATGGTTTACTCCAATAGTAATCTCTGCTTCCTGAACTATTTCATCTTCAACAAATAGCCTTACCCTATATGGTTCCAAAGCTGCAGGGTGAACAGTACCTAATGGAATCTCTGTTTCAATAACTTTACTATTTGGTATTTTTTCATCCATTTTTAACCTCCATTCTAATTAATCCGCATCCAATAATTTCGGTAAAACTGATACTAAACCAGATAAAACATCCTGCGGTCTTACAGCACATCCCGGAACTTTTGCATCAACAGGAATAATTTGATCTACAGGACCTTCAATTTCTTCAGAAGGAATATCTCCATGAATATTCTTGTATACTCCTCCCATCAATGCACATCCTCCAGCAGCTATTACGATTTTAGGATCTGGAATAGCTTCATAAATTGCTTCTAAAGGTTTTCTGTTTAAAGCAGTTACAGGACCTGTCACTACCAACACGTCAGCTTCACGAGGATTCCATGTTAAAAAAACCTTATACTGCTCTGCATCGAATTTAGGTGATAGAACAGAGTTCACAATTTCAATATCACAACCATTACATCCACCTGTATAGACCAACATGAGATGTATTGCTCTTCCTCTTGCAAATGATTTAATTCCCATATAATCCTCCCTTTATTCTTTTTTATTTTTAACAATAGTTTTATCTGAAAGATATTTTGAAATAACTTTAAGCTTATCTTCAGATATTTTGACTGGCATGTTTAACAAGTCTGAAACTTCAATATGCTGTTCTCCAACAGAGTTTGGATGAATAGTTCCTTTAAGGCCGAACAAAGCATAAACCGGACAGAAATCGTGACAATAATAACAGACAATACACTTTAAAGAATCGATTTCTGGAATTTCGGTTTTAACCCATTCATCAGTCAATGTAACAGGTGTGGCCAAAGCCTTCATGTCAATTGCTCCAGTCGGACAAACATTTGCACATCCCCCACAACCTATACAGGCATCCACATCCAATGTTTCTTCCTGAACAACATTTCCTGTAGCTATTTGATTACGCAACTCCATGTCGGTTACCCTATCAGCTGCAAAAAATATTCTCTTAAAGTTGGTAAATGCACCATTCAAAGCTATTTTAAGTAAATCCTTCATTTAGATCCCCTCTATAGAATCTTTAAATTTTCTCTCAAAGATAAATGAGTTGGCAGGACATGCATTTACACATGCACTACAATAGGTACATTTCTCTTCGTTAACCTCAAAGCCATCGCCAATTTCCTCTATTGCATCATAAGGGCATGCCTTGTAACACAATCCGCATTTGATACAGATTCTTTGATCGATGGAATTGAATCCCTCAGCGACAACCTTCTTATCCAATGTAGTTCTTGGAATTGCATCAACCGGACAGTAGATAGCACATTTGCTGCATAGAACACACTTGTCTAAGTCTACTGATACATCTCCCCTGTTTAAACTCATTGCTTCCTCAGGACAAACATCCACACAGGTTCCACAGGATATACAATCGTCGGAAATGGAACCGTCCCAAGTATCTACCTTATACTCCCTAGCATGAGTTACATCACAGACCTTGACACACAATCCACAGCTTACACAGAATCCTTTTAATGTTGGATGCTCTTTACCGGTTACCTCATCAAACACTATCATTTTATTATTTTCCCTAAGTGTGGAAACCGGACAAACCTCAATGGACTTTTCATGACTTTGTCTTACATCAACAATGTCTTTAGAGGGATCATATCTTTGCTTGCCATCAATTCTGACCATTGAATTATTTTCGGATGTTTCCGCACATAATCCACAGTTTAGACAGCTGACAATGTTTCCGGCCTGTTCTGTGTTGATTTTATTAATATTTACTTCAAAGTCGCCGACAGAAATTGCATCATGAGGACAAGCACTAATACAATTTAAACAAAGTGTACATGTTCCGTGATTTACAATCAGTTGTTTATTAATGGAATCATTTGGACAGGCATCAACACAAAGCCTACATTCAGTACAGATTCCTTCTTCACGTTCGTTTTTAACGATAATAGCTTCTGTTGGACAATAATCTTCACATCTGCCACAGAAAATACAGCTATCCAAATTTGTTCCGAAATATCCTCTTGTCACTTCATTTTTAGAGGATTTCTCAGGCTTCTTATAGGTCGGCAATGAAACGTTCAATGACTTGATAAAGTCCATCTGTTTCTCTTCGTTTGCTTCGAATCCATCAATTCTTGAGTGGGTCGGACATGCATCAACACAAACCCCACAACGAGAGCAAATTCCATAAACTACTCCATCAATAATGCTAATGTTATTTGTAGGACAGTTATACATACAAATACCACACGCATTACATTTAGTTTTGTCTACAACATATCCTCCGTAGCTATTAATAAAAATTGCATCATTAGGACAATTTTTATAACAAGCACCACAGGTAAGACAACTGAATGCTTTACCTCCAATAAGCTTAATAGCTTTTGTAGGACATTGTTTAATACATTC
>DAII01000108.1:0-4317 GCA_002496065.1 Methanobrevibacter sp. UBA586 | reverse complement strand
CAAATTAATTAGCACTCCCTCTTGCGAATAAAAGTTTACCTACTAAAATTCCCACCAATGCAAATACAAACGCAGTTGAAATCGGCACATCATTATAGAATGGGAATTGGCCCAATTGCCAAGCAGCAACAACACCTGCAATTACAATAACCACAAATGAACCTATGGTGAACTTGATATCGTTTTTGGGATTTGTCTTTACTTGTGAACCTAAAATCAAACCCAATAGAAATCCGAATATAATTGGTCCTAATACTAACATAAATCCACCTCATTCCTCTGATAATTTTTTAAATCCTGCAAAAGCTATTACAATTGCACTTAATCCTACAAATACTTTCAAACCAACAAATATGTTTAAATATGGAACAATTCCTGCATTGGTTACATCAGGATAATGGAAAATATTTTGAATATAAGTTGGAACGACACCTGACAAATCTGTACCCATATTGTACAGGAATGATCCTGCTACAAATAAACCGATTAACCCGAATATGACAAACATCAATGCTCCAAAATTCTCAAAAGCATCAATGTACTTGTGTGAAAAGTTAATAGGAGATCCATCAATACCGTAAACAAGAATACAAAGGACTACACCAGCTGCAATCATTGCACCTCCTTGGAATCCTCCCCCAGGAGTTATGTGTCCTCCGAGAATAGTCATTATACCTAAACAAAACAGTATTACTGCAATAGGCAACGCTATAATTTTTAAAATTATGCTTCCTTGACTCATTCTTCCTTACCTCCTAATTTACCTCTACCAAATACCAAGTAAACTACCAGACCAGCAGTCAACAGTATCAATGATTCACCAAGAGTATCGAATCCTCTGAAATCAAAAATAACAATGGTTACCATGTTTGGAGCGATTTGAGTTCCTAGGGCATTATAAATGTTGCTTACACCAGGAACAATCATCTGACTTAAATGGAATAATGAATCCAAAAGTGTTATTGAAAACACTGCAACTGCTACTGTAGCTATTAAATTTCTAATACCTCTAGACATAAGCAGCACCCCAGTAAACAAATATGATAATGATTGCTAAAGCCAAAATAGCACTGAAAATCATCTTATTCAATGAATCATCCTGTTCTATTTTGAATTTAGGTATTAAAGGCATGTTAATTACTAAAATGACACCTAATATTAAAACTACAATTCCTGCAACCAATACATTGNNAGCAAAAGTGCTACAAGACAGAATGATACAATCAAAAGGAATTCAGCTGTTAAAGTTCCTGAAACATCAGAATTTCTTACAGGACCACCGGAAAATAGCTGTCTGAATTTTTTAACTACATCAAAGAATTTATCATACAACCACATCTATAACATGCCTCCTACAAATTGATATATTCCTGAAGTTACAATATCAGGGAATAAACCTAATGCAACAATTACAATCAATAATACGAACAATGCAAAGACCATTGATTTTGGAGCTTTTTTATCTGGAATTTCAAGATCTTTTGGTTTTGGTCTTAAGAACATTGTATAGAATGTTTTTACAAATACTACAAATGTTGCTCTACTTACAATAACTGCCAATAAGGACAATTCAGGATATCCGCAACTTAATGAAGCCTGAACAAGCATTAACTTACNNGGAGGTACACCTGCCATAGCAAGACCTGCTATTAAAACCATTAAAGCTATTTTTGGATGATAGGCAATCAATCCTCCAAGTTTGCGTGTGTCACTTTCACCGGAAAGATATGCAATTAGACCNNTTTCATTTATAGCTTGGAAGAGACCTGCAGTTATTGCAAATTGAGTTCCAAGTCCTATACCTAATCCAATGAATCCCAATTCTCCAACAGCTAAGTATCCAATCATCCTTCTAAAGTCTGTCTGTGTCAATGCCATTGAAACACCTAAAATCATTGCAATGGCTGAGAAGACTACAAGTAATAACTCAAAGAAAGGCACCACATTATAAATTCTAAACATAATTAAAATGATTGAAACCATTGAAATTACTGTAAATGCCTGTAATATAGCGGATGCATGAGGTTCTGCCTTACTGTACATTCCAGATTTTATAATATGGAACGGTGGCAGACCAGATGCATATAACCATCCGAAGAAGATTAATCCACAGGACATTAGAAATACCGGTGATGTAGCAGCCACTCTTCCTGCCTTGATTGCAAGTACAATATCTGTTATGTTTACAGATCCTGTCATTGCAAGGAGGAATCCAACACCTAAAAGAATCATCGGACTTCCAATGGCTCCAAGAACCATATATTTTAAAGCCATTTCATAATGATTCTCAATAGGGGAAGCAGCAACAATACCTACCTGTGCCAATGCAAGTATTTCAAAGAATACAAACATGTTAAATATATCGTCAGTTAACAACAATGCAGTTACAGCAGCAATACCCATAAACAATAGGAATATGTAAGGTCCTGAAGCCTTCTTGTATTTGTTGACATAAATTAGGACTACAAGGAATGACAGCAATCCAAGAACTGCAATGAATATCTTCTGTAAAATTTCATATGAGTATGTAATAGCAGGATGATAAACAAAACCTGTCACATTATCAACCAGGGGTGCGTAACCTCCAAAGTAATGAAGACCAAAGTTGGATAAAAATGGAATAATAGGTATTGCAATAGCTACTACAACAGCAATTGCCTTGATTGTTTTGCTGAATTTTGAAAGGGTACTTACAAGTAAAGCACAGATTAATGGAATGACAACCATAAGCGGAATGAACTCATTCATCATTATCAGCTCCTTTTGAATTATCTGCAAGCATTACAGAAGTACTTAGGGTTCCATATTTCTTATAAAGAACCATTACAAGAGCCAGCATTACAGCCAAGGTACTTGCACCAATTACAATGCTTGTTAAAACTAAACCGAATGGCAATGGATATGCTGCATTGCTTGCAAACCAACCACTATCCATTTCAGGCATTAAAATAGGAATTACTCCACCTGCTTTATATCCCATACCAATAATAAATAAATTAACTCCTTCCTCAATAAAGCTAATACCAATTACTTTTTTAATAATATTGTCAAGGAAAATAGCTGCAAGTAATCCAACAATTACCAATGCACCTGCAGTAATCAAAACTGCTAATTGTGTATATGCCATCAGTTATCCTCCCTTTGAGTTTTTTTAACAGCTAACGCAATGAATACTGGTATGATAGCTGCACCTACAATTGCTTGAGTTAAAGCAACATCAGGAGCAAGTAAAATCTGGAATAAAACCGCTAAAGCCCCACCAGAAAATCCAGTTAAAATAGCTGCCTTTAATAAATCAGATTGGACAAGAGCAAGAATAGCACTAACAACAGTAATAATCATTAAAACGAAATCTAACATCTTACTCCTCCTCGTTTATATCTAATGTAGCTACTGAAAATCTGCCATCTGAATCATCCACGAACACTGTTTCCTGTTCCAATTCTTGAATTTTGGTTTTGGGATGAACAAAGGGATTTTCAATTTCTGCATCCTCTTCATCATCAGTCTTTTCAACATCTGGATTGTTTAAACTGTCCTCACTTTTGAAAAATGCATAACCAATTGCATGTGAGGTGAACGGCACTAAAATAAAGTAGATACCTGCTAAAAGGAATTGACCAATTGCAAGCATTGCCAAAATTACTGCCATATCGAAAACACCNNACTAGCGTAATTTACATTTTTCTTATTTCTGTTTAAACTTACTAAACCTATTGCAGCTATTATAATCATGATAGCTGAAATTATAAGAAGAATTGACTGTATATATTCAATATACATTAATTATCTCCCCCCATTGTCATAGCAAAGGCGACTGTACCTACGAAACCAAAGAATATTAAAGCCATTGAAATATCCTTGTAAAATCCAATAGCGTACATATCTCCTACGAAAAGCAATGCTATAGCAAAGGCGACCACTGCAACTGAGCTTCCTAAAAGAGCCATTGAGGTTGTCCTATAAGCTCCAACTCTTAAAGCAGCAATCATCATAATAATCAATGCAATTACCACAACATATTTTGAAATAAATAAAATANNAATATCCATACTATCCCACATTCATTTTAATAAATCTCTAAAAAAGATTTTTAGAAAAAAAGAATTATTCTAACATCTTCTGAATGTATTTTTCAAAAGGAATAATCTCTTCTTTTTCTCTAGGAGAAATAGTAGCTACTTTAATAATTTTATTTTCAGAATCAAGATCAACTGATAAAGTTCCTGGAGTTAAAGAAATACTATTCGCCAAGATAGTTTGTGAAACCGGCCTTTCTAGAACTGTTTCAATATCTAAAACAACAGGATCAATATT
>DAII01000072.1 GCA_002496065.1 Methanobrevibacter sp. UBA586 | reverse complement strand
ACAGTAGACAGATATCAGCTCACCTGACTGATTTCAAAAAAAAAATGATTATTTTGGTCTTACTTAGGTCAAATCTCTTTAGCTTGTCCTCGGACTTTCCATTATTGGTCAGAAAGTATTTGCCATCATGTAACTATATCAAGTTATCTTCTAGAGCAGGTTGCACTCTTTTTGGTGTCTATAAAACCAAATACGATTTTTTCTTATTGTCTCAATGCTCATACCATATTGAGGAAATATTTTATGATTCAATAAAAATCATGNNAAACTCTCGGTTCAACGCAACAGGCAGGCCTTATTGAGACTATTCTCACACCACTGGCCCGTTGGTTTCCAACATTTACAAAGGATCCAAGAACAGTTGTCTTTCCACCTAATCCCATAGGACCTATTCCTAACTTGTTTAAACTATTGGAAACATATTCTTCAAATTCTGATTGATTATCCAAATTTCCATAAGCAATTGCTTTTAAAAGTAAGCTTGATGCCTCGTAATGAGTTCTTCCAATACCGATTGCAGGAATTGATGGAGTGCACCCCAATTTTTCAAGAGAATCAGATAGCCAACCAATAGCCTCATTTAAAACATTCAGATAAGACCTTTTGTGGAATACCCTATAGGTTTTCCCCCTTATTTCTGGACCTCCACCTTCAAGTATGAAGTGAATGTTTAAGGTATCCTGATCGATTTCATGACCATAAGTTGATAAATCATTGCATGTATCAATTAAAAATGGAGCAGGAGCCATTTTTCCAGCTTCATTGTATAAACCAACATTTTGGGACAGTCTTTCCTTATCATTTCCTTTTACAGCCATTGGACGTGCAGGAAGATTGTTTAGACCTAATTCAATCNNATTTAAAAGTTCTCCTGTAACTTCCCGTTCAGCACCTACCTCTAAAATTACATGAGGAATTCCCGTATCATCACATAGAGGAAGTTTTTGTGTGTTTCCAACCCTGTAGTTTTCTAAAAGCTGGTTTAAAACCCAAATTGCATTTTCATTTTCCTCATTTTCAATAGCTCTGACCAATGCCTTTTCACGGTCCTTTGGAAAATTAACGCTTGCTTCTATTATTGCATCTGAAATCTTATTAACAACTGTCATGGAACTCAAACCGGAATAGCTAAATCCTTAGAGGCTTTTGGAGACATTTTAGCTTTAGGACAATACTTTTCAATAACCCTGTTTACAAGTTCCACCTGTTTTAATCTTAAAATGGCATCACTTGAAGTAGTGTCCCAATTATGAGATTTTGCTACAGATCCTCCTGTTTTAAGATAAACAGGACTGGCTACCTTAATAATTTCAGGAATTTCATAATGCCTTATGAATCCTCCACTGGATTTTGGATTTTCAGTGTGTAAATCCAATGGAATGTCACATGCACTTCTAAGGGAAGCTATCATTGGAATTTGCAAATCACGAACTGGATTGAGAGAGTTTAGGCCTAATTCTTGAAATAGCTTACCGTCTGCAGGATTTCCATGCCCTGTATGTGCAGACAGTTTAAAATGAGTGTTTTTAGGAATTATACCCTCTTCTCTCATTTGATTTAAGACCCATAAAAGTCCTTCATCATATAACAGGATTCCTCGAACTCCAAATTCTATTGCTCTTTTGGCATCTTCAATTGCATAAAGCAGGTTATCATACCCTCTAAGACGGTAGCCCATCCTACTTCCTTCCTTGGTTTGAACACTTGCACTTGTGTCGTAAGTGGCTCTAGANNGATAAAAAAAGCTCTACCTTGTATTGTTTCGTAAGATCAACCATTTCCATGATTTCAGAATCTGTTAGAAGCATTATTCCCTTGGTTTGTGTAATCCTATGCAGAGTAATGTCTTTATTGGCAGCTTCCCTAAGTAAAACCTCCATGGTTTTTGGAGATTGTATTCCTGGAACTTCCAAACGGTATTGTCCTCCATCTTCAAATGTTTTTGATGATGTAAAAAAGTTGTCTTCACTTTTTATTCCCAATTTACTTAGATATTTGATTGTTTCATCCATTAATTATCCCCATTTAAGATTTCTACAAATTCAGTCATATGATAATCCTCAACATTATCAATTATTGAAAGCTTGTTGATGTTATATTTCGGATTCAATTCTCTGAATTTTGAAAGCAGTTCATTCAATTCAAATGGATTTTCAAAATCTCCTCTTGGAATAATCACCAGATTTTGGAAAACACCATTTCTAAAATTATCATCCAACCTTATAACAACATTTGAAGGCCTTTTGGAAGGATATAAACTATCCAATTTAGGATCAACAGAAATGACAACCTTACCTGCCAATTCCTTAATTAAATTTACAACTTCCACATTGGTATCATCATCAAACAGACCATAGCGGATTAACAGCTTGATGTTATCAATTCCCAGATTACCGCAGACAAGAGCTATTGCAACGGCGTAAGGCAGACTTTGCTTTAACTCTTCCAAGGACTTGGGATTGTAGTTGTCATGGGATGCTGCAACATCATAGGTTTTAATAACAATATTTTCCACATGATCGTATTCCTTATCAATTATGTTTCTCAATTTCAACATTGCATGGATGGAAGAGTGGAGATGTCTGCAAAAGGGATATTTTTTAAAGTAGATTTCTTTAAGTTCAACATTGCCGACCTTTGATAATGCATCTTCCAAGGTAAAACCCTCTCCCAAATCTGGATAAACCATTGTTTTTAAAAAACCCTCATCACCATCGAGAATTGTTTCACTTCCGGTAAAACCATTTTTAGCTAAAAAAGCAGATAATGCTCCATTAAATGCTGCCTTTCCAACATGTAATGACGTTCCCATACTTCCTGAATGATCAGATTCTAATAGTCCTGCAGCTTGGGTTCCACACAGTCCCAATGCATTTACAATATGCTCTTCATCTAGCTTCAATAGCTTGCATGCCACAGCACCTGCCGCAAATGTTCCGATTGTTCCTGTGGAGTGAAAACCATTGTTTCTATGTTGAGGATTTGCCAATTCTCCCAAAAGAATACCTACCTCATAAGCCAGAATAACCGCCTCCAAAAATTCCTTTCCTGAGAGATTGTAGGCTTCGCTAATGGCTAGTGCCGTTGAAAAAATAACCGCACCCAAATGAACATGGGCACCTCTGTGACCATCATCTAGGTCTAGGGAATGGGCTGAAATGGCATTGATAAAAGCAGCACTTAACATGTTTTGTTTTGTTTTATCCTCCCCTATGATGGATGATGTTAAGTTATTATAAGTGGCATCTCCATAAATTTCGTTGACGGTTAAAAAAGCAATGTGTGAAGGATTTTCTTTAATTCCTCTATATGTAACACCGAAATAATCTAAAAAAGCTGCTTTTGCTGCTTTTATAGTATCGGTAGATGCCTGACTATAATCATAATTTAAAATAAAATTGGCAATATTTTTTAAAAACATAATTAATCTTA
>DAII01000006.1:11269-13823 GCA_002496065.1 Methanobrevibacter sp. UBA586 | reverse complement strand
TATCTTGAAACTGGTGGATCTTATTAACATAAAGTAATATTGGATTTTAAAATATAAAAAATTAAAAAAAAGAGAGTTTAATAAAATTGTTTTTTCCTCGTATATGCAAAGTATATTATGAAAATACCAATCAGCAACAATACGATTTGCGGGAAAAGAGCATATACTATCACAGGTATCAAATGAAGTTCTGCAAGCATCCAAAGAACCGCATAAATGATTATCACTGCACCTACAAGAAAGGCGAATTTTATTAGAAGTTCCCTTATGTTAAAGGGCATCTGTCCAGGATATGGCATTTGAAAACCTCCTACAATTCCTTAATACCATCCTTGGTACCGATAATTACCTTATCGACCATGCTTGAGAAAATACCGTTTTCCACAACACCTGGAATAGTATTTAAGTCAATTTCCAAGTGAGCAGGACTTTCGATTTTCTCGAATTTTGCATCGATTACGAAGTTTCCGTTATCGGTTATTACAGGACCGTCCTTATGTTCAGCCATTCTGATTTCAGGAGTTGCTCCCATATCCTCCAATGTTTGAATTACTGTTCTTGAAGATTCTGGAATTACTTCAACAGGAACTGGGAATGCTCCGATGTTTTCAACGTATTTTGATTCATCTACAATCACATAGAATTTTTTGGCCGCATCGTCAACTATTTTTTCCTTGGTGTGTGCAGCTCCTCCTCCCTTAATGAGGTTGAACTCTTCATCCACTTCATCTGCACCGTCAACGGCCAAATCAATATCATTCTCCTCAAGAGAAGTTATTGGAATATTCCATTCTTTTGCAAGCAACAATGATTGGAATGATGTTGGAATTCCTTTTACGTTGATTCCTTCTTCTTGTATTCTTTTTCCAACAGCTTCAATAAAATAATGAGTTGTGGAACCTGTACCAAGTCCTAAAACATCCCCATCTTTCACATATTCCGCTGCCTTATATCCGGCATTCTTTTTGAGATTCATATTATTTCCTCTAAAAATTATATTAATAAACATTAAATTACGAAAGCAAGAGTTATATTATTTAACCTATATCCTTTTTTACATTCTCCCCTATGCTTTCCATTACTTTCAATAATTATGCATTTGTCGTTTTCCATCAGTCCCTCTGGAATACAATATTCCTTGAATTCACAGTCCTCATCACAGTCTATTGGTGTGTGCTGGAATGTGGATCCCTCAAAAATATTTCTTGAAGGTGTAAGAAGATTAATCGGTGCTCTTTCAACCTCAACCGGAACAACTACATTCCCATCATGAATTGGGCATTTCTGTTCGTTGTCTCTTACATCAATAATTCTGTATTTTCTACCTACATCTAAAGAATCAACACAAGATGATTTAAATCTACATGATTTACACTCTTCTGCTGGACCATAGAAAATAAAATCCAATTCTTTTTTAGCTAAATCCTTACCAATTAAAGTTATCATTTAAATCACACCTGTACTTGTGGCCAATTTATAGGCCGCATCCTCAGAAATACCATTCTCACCAAGAATTGTGTATCTTTCAGGACGTATGGTATGGGCAGTAGTCAATGCCTCAATTATGTCATCATCATCAACGCCCAACTCCTTGGCCGTGGTTGGAGCTCCAATGGCCTTTAAATTGTCCCTGATAAACTCCCAGTCATCACCATATACCTTCATCATCAATATGGTTCCAACACCACATTGCTCTCCATGCAATGCTGGCCTATCCAATATTTTATCCAATGCATGAGAGAATTTATGTTCAGATCCGCTGGCCGGTCTGCTGGAACCTGCAATGCTTATGGCCATACTACTACTGAAGAGGGTTTTAAGAACTATACGAGCACTAGCTTCAAGATTTGGCTTGATACTTGAAATATTGTTTGTAATCATTTGTGCTGACATTATTGAAAGGGAAGCTGCAGATTCACTGTAGCTAACATTTTTCAAACGTTGTGCCAGTTGCCAATCCTTAACAGCCGTGAAATTAGATATTAAATCCGCACAGCCTGCAGCAAGCAATCTGAATGGTGAATTTGCAATAATTTCACTATCTCCAATAACAGCTATAGGTGCATGTGCACTCTGTGAAGTGGAGCTATTTGAGTTCTTGATTGAAGCCAAAGGAGAAACAATACCATCATGAGAAGCTGTTGTAGGCATTGAAATGAAATAAACTCCCTTGTTACTTGAAGAAAGTTTTGCAACATCAATTACTGTTCCGCCACCTACACTCATGACAGTGGTCTGGTCATCAATCAACTCTTCAACTTCCCCAACAGAATCAAAGGACGCCTCATTGACTTTAACTACTTCAACANNATAATCCTTATCTTGTAAGCTTTCGATTGCAAATTTAGCTCCAATATCATAGGTTTTAGGGCCAGTAACAACAAGCATTTTTTTATTAAGCCTTAAACCATCACATATTTCCCCAGTTTCATTTATGATTCCCGGACCAATGTGTACCTCTCTAGGCATTTGAATAATACGCGGATACATAGTTCTCTCCTATAAATCTAATATTATATATTTATGTCTAACATAATATAAAGTCTCTCTTTTC
>DAII01000006.1:7789-11241 GCA_002496065.1 Methanobrevibacter sp. UBA586 | reverse complement strand
ATTAGAAAAACAAAATAAAACAGATTTTAATAATATTTTAGAAGAAGCAGACATTACCGATTCCAGATATCCTGTAAAGGGAATGGCTATCTGGATGCCATACGGATTTCAAATTAGAAAATACACTTTAGAATTATTAAAAGAATTACTTGATAAGGACAATGAAGAGGTCTTGTTCCCAATGCTCATTCCTGAAGCGGAATTGGCCAAGGAGGGAATTCATGTCAAAGGATTTGAAGATGAGGTCTACTGGGTAACCAAAGGTGGGCAAAAAGAATTAAATGAACAGCTGGCATTAAGACCAACTAGTGAAACAGCAATCTATCCTATGTATTCTCTATGGATTAGATCACACATTGACCTTCCTATCAAATACTATCAGATAGTAAACACATTCAGATACGAAACCAAACATACAAGACCATTAATCAGAGTTCGTGAAATTACAACCTTCAAGGAAGCACATACTGCCCATGCAACCAAGGATGAGGCAAAAGAACAAGTTGAAGACTACATTGAGCTTTACAAGGAATTCTTCAATGACCTTGGAATTCCATATCTCATCAGTGAAAGACCTTCATGGGATAAGTTTCCAGGGGCTGACTATACAATGGCCTTTGATACAATCATGCCTGACGGAAAAACCCTGCAAATAGCTACAATTCACAATTTGGGTCAGACCTTTGCAAAAACCTTTGACATAACATTTGAAGATAAGGACGGAGAACACAAACACGTCTATCAAACCTGTGCAGGACTTTCCGATCGTGTTGTTGCAGCAATGATAGCAAACCACGGTGATGAGAAAGGATTGCGTCTTCCTGCAATGGTTTCACCAAATCAGGTTACAATCATACCTATCTTGTTTAAGAAAGGTAGAAAAGAGGTTTTAGACAAGTGTGAGGAAATCAAAAATCAACTGGAAGCTGCCGGATTACGTGTAAACATTGACGATAGGGACATCAGACCAGGTAAGAAATTCTATGACTGGGAGCTCAAAGGAACACCAGTTAAGCTTGAACTTGGACCTAGGGATTTGGAAAAAAACATAACCATAGCTATGCGTAGAGACAATTTGGAGAAAGTAGAACTTGATTTGGATGACATGCTTGTAGACAATGTCTTAAACCTAATCAACGAATATGATGAGGAATTGAATGCAAAATCTTGGAACTTCCTAGAAAACCATGTTAAATTAACCACAGAACTTGATGAAATTCCTGAATTGGTGGAAGCTGGAAATGTAGTTTCATTTAACTGGTGTGGAGATGACGAATGTGGTAAGCAGATTGAAGAGAAAACAGGTTACGACATTTTAGGAATCTACGAGGAGCTTGATGGCGAATCTGGAATCAAATGTATCGCTAATGACAAGGAAGATGCAAAATACATTGCACTTATAGCCAAAACATACTAGAGTGATTATCATGGATGAAATTTATGGGATTATACCTGTTAGCAAATTTAAAAATGCTAAAACCCGCCTTTCTCCTTTTTTATCTGAAAAAGAACGTGAAGAACTTTTGAAAGTAATGCTTAAGGATGTTACCGATTCCTTAAGAAGATATGTGGACAAAATCATTTTAATCAGTGCGGACGAAGAGGTCTTGAACTATGCAAAAAGCATCAATCTGGAACCTTTGATGGAAAATAACAATTCCAACCTGAACAAAGCATTGAAACAGGCAATGCTCTACTGTAGGGGAAAAACCAAGAAAGTTATCATTATGCCTTCAGATGTTCCCTTAATTGGAAAAACAAATATCAAAATGCTAATTGATTCAAGCAAGTCCTTGGATTTCATTATCGTTCCATCAAAAGGTGGAGGAACTAATGCACTCATTCTAAAACCAGGTGCAATAAGAACAAGATTCGGTGATTTCAGCTATAAAGAACATGTAAATGCTGCAGACCGTAAAAAACTCAATCCACAGGTTCACGATTCATTCTTTATGGCATTAGATGTCAATACTACCGAAGACCTTGGGGAAATAATGGTTCATGGTGAAAATACACATACAAGAAAATATCTCAAGGAACTGAAAATCACTGTAGAATCCATTCACGGATCCGAAAGGTTAAGGGTAAGCAGAGGATAATCTATGATTGTAATGAGTATTGCCGGTGTCGATTCATCAGCAGGTGCAGGAGTTTTTGCAGACCTGAAAACATTTCAGGCTCTTGGAGTGTACGGAACCGGAATAGTTACTGCACTTACTGCACAAAATCCCAAAAGGGTGTTTTCTATAAAACCTGTAGATGCTGATTTTATAGCCCAGCAGATTGACGCGGTTCTCGATAGCTATGATGTGGAATACATCAAGACAGGAATGCTTTACTCCAAACAGACCGTAGATGTCGTCATCTCAAAAATCAGGGAATATAATCTGAAGTGCATTGTTGATCCGGTAATGGTTGCCACATCTGGAAGTGAACTGTATAAAGCTGAACTTGTAGAGGCCATTAAAAAATTATTGAAAGTAGCTATTTTTACAACACCAAATGTAGATGAAGCAATTAAATTAAGTGGAATGAAAATTACTGATGTAACTACTGCAAAAGATGCTTCATTAAAATTAGGAAAGTTGTGCGATAACATAATTACCGGAGGCCATCTTCAAGGAAACAACATCATAAACATAGGTTCAAAAATTTCAATCAGTAAGGAAGAACTTATCGACACCAACAACACTCATGGAAGCGGATGTAACTTCTCAGCTGCCATCACAGCATACCTTGCAAGGGGAGAAAAACTTGAAACAGCCATAGAAAAGGCTGAAAAATATACCCGCACAGCCATTGAAAACGGGAACTATGGAACCCTAATTCCAAAAATATAATGGAAGATTAGATGAACTTTCTAATCTCCCTCATTGGCATTCTCAGATTCCTTATGATTTCCTCATGAGACATTTCTTTTTTTACATAGGCATCCAGCATGACGTTTGTATAGGGATAGCCGTTATACTTAAAGAATTTCTCAACGAAGTACTCATCCAAATCGAGAGACGCCTCAGTTTTAAACAGTTTTGTTTTTTTAATCTTCAGATAATCAATTGCCTTAAGCAGACTTGCGATTCTTTTTCCATAGCTATTTTTACCATTCAAAAGAATGAACGGAAGGTTGTTGAAGTAATAGCTACAACCGTTGAATTCGTCATCTGCCACACCTTGAGCCTCAAAGACAAGAACACCAAACTCAGAGAGTATGTCCTTCATCAAATAGAGCACATCATCATAGTCCAAAAGAGGAAGCAAAACATTATCCTTCTTGAAGTCCAATTTATCGAAGCAGGGAATTTCTTTGGTTGAAAACTCAATATATCTATTTCGCCTCATTTTAGAAAACAAAAGCTCATTTTTAAGTCCCAGCGATAAATTCTTATCTACAAAGTTGAAATAATCTAAATTCGCAATCATAATAAATAATAATTTAAATAAACGAATTTAAA
>DAII01000006.1:2139-7780 GCA_002496065.1 Methanobrevibacter sp. UBA586 | reverse complement strand
TAAAAAAAGTAGAGGACTTCAATTAGCCCCATTCATCTAATTTTGAAACAACCCTGTCCTGAATCTCTAGGAATTCAATGCTGTCCCTTTTTCTAGGTCTTTCAAGATCCACGTGGAAAATTTCCTTAATCCTGCCCGGATCCTTATCCATGATTACAATATCGTCAGCTAGATAGACCGCCTCGTCAACATCGTGAGTTACAAAAACTATGGTATTTTCAAACCTTTTCCAGACACCTATCAGCTGCTCCTGCAATTTATGTCTGTTTTGCATATCCAAAGCTGAAAACGGCTCGTCCATAAGCAATATCGGGGCATGGTTCAAAAGGGATCTGATGATAGCTACCCTCTGCTTCATACCACCTGAAAGCTCATGAGGATATGCATCCCTGAACTCAATCAGACCTACTCTTTCAAGATAGGTTTCCGCACTTTTCAGGTTCTCTTCCTTTGATTTGTTGTTGAGATTAAGACCAAACATCACATTATCAAGTACTGTAAGCCATGGGAAGAGAGAATACTGTTGGAAAATAACAGCTCGGTCACCGGAAGGCTTTTTAACAATTTCTCCATCGGCTATGATTTCACCAGAGGTTGGGCTGTCCAGACCAGCTATCAGACGAAGAAGTGTTGTCTTACCGCAACCGGAAGGACCAAGTAAGCAAACGAACTTTCCAGTTTCAATATTTAAGTTAATATCTTTTAAAACGTCCAAACTCTTTTTATTAGTTTTAAATGATTTATTTATATCTTTAACTTCAATTGCCATCTATAATCCTCCTACCAGAACACATAACTTTGGAGTTTTCCAAATATATAATCCAAAACTAATCCAATAATACCAATGGTCAACATCCCAACTACTGTAGTACCTGTATCGAATAGGTTAGTAGCTGTTAAAATCATATAACCCAAACCACTGGATGATCCAATCATTTCTGCTGAAATGGTACACATCAAAGCAATTCCCACTCCAACCTTGAGTCCTGAAAGAATGTAAGGAACCGCTGAAGGCAAAATAACCTTGGTTAGAACGGTTGTATCATCTGCACCCAATGTTCTGGCAGACTCGATTAGAACCTTATCTGTTCTCTTAACACCGTCAATGGTGTAAATCAAAATAGGGAAAACACATCCCATGAAAATAATGAATACTGCTGGAACGGTTCCTATTCCAAACCAAAGAATGGAAAATGGAATCCATGCTACAGGAGGAATCGGCCTTAGAATACTTATTACGAAAGTACAGATGTCTTCAAGTATCTTATATGCACCCAGTAGAATTCCAAGAGGAATTGCAACTACAGATGCAATAGCCATACCTGCAAACACCTTGAATAAGGTATCAGTTGAATCTCTCAACAATTCTCCAGATAATATAATGTCCCATGCAGATAAACAGACGTCAACAGGACTTGGTAAGGTATAAGGAGTTACTAAATGTAATACTGATGTTATTATATACCATATTATAATAATTACAATTGGTAAAATTACAGGTGTAAACTTATTCTTATACACATTATCACTTTTAAAAATCATTTTAACATTATATTATTGTATATTAAAAATATATAAAGGTTTTATAAAATAGATTTGAAACCCGTAAACTTTTTGAAGAAAGGTATCTTACTCATGACATAAATCATGAAGTTTACAACAACCAGAACAACAATTGCAAAAACTGGAATCACTATCAATGCATTGTATTCAAGTGAAAATATCGGAAGCTTTTTCAAAAGACCTATAACGAGCAAATGAGAAAGATAAAACCCGTAGGATTCCAGACTTAAAAGTACAGCAATGCTGTTGACCCTATCGGACAATTTTTTGAAGTTGGTATTTTTAACAATGATAAACAAACCAATTGCCTGCAGACATGCATTAGGAGTGATGTCTCCGATAGACATGAAAACAAATGTCTGAGCTCCTGTAAAGTAGGGAACGATGACAGTGCATGCAAAGGTCATAAAGGTACCTATTGCGAAGAGCAAAAATCCGAACTTCCTGCTTTCAAGATATTTTGATTTTTTAAATGCCAAGTAGTAACCCATAACAAAGTATCCTATAGCTCCACTGAAATATCTTAAATAGTCATAGATAATTGTACTGTAACCTGTCAATTCCATAATTGTGTGGATTACCATGACAATTGCCCAAATTACAAGGAAATATTCAATCTCCTCAAATTTTGAGTTACAAATCCACTTAGATAAAATCGGAGCAAAGATGTAAAGCCCCAAAATCATATATACAAACCAGAAAAGCAGACAGATGCTTGTTGGATCTAAAAATCCATGGAAAAAGTATCCTACAAACCCTAAGATACTGGTCTTTCCATCAATCATAAAATAGTAGAAAATCGCATATATGAACATCCAAAATACAAACGGTACGAAAATACGCTTGAACCGTCTGGGAATGTTAGAAATAGGTTCCGGCTTTCTTAAAATCAAGAAACCAGATGCCAAGACAAAAAATACCACAGCATATCTACATAAGGATTCGAACCCCACAGCTATGTACCAGTTATATGTAAATATTAAATTTTCCTGCAAATATCCTCCACAAACATGGATTACCGCCACTGCTATAACCGCAAGACATTTAATCCAATCAATCCATAAAACTCTTTTACTATCCTTGTTATAAAACATACACTATACTATCTGTTTCTTTAACAATAAATAATTTACATTTCCACAAACAATCAATTAGACCATCATAGAATAGATTTGAAACCTGTAAACTTATCCATAATCAGCATTTTGCTCATTATAGATCAAAACATTGAAAGCTATGAATGTGATGGTGAACAAAATATGAATAGCTATCAACTATCCATGAATTGAAAACAACGAAAAACATTCCAGAAATGTTCAAAATTAGTATATTACATAAGTAAACACCATAAAATTCTATTACTATTCTGATTATAAAACATACTAATAGATATATGATGCATAGCATACACTATTATTATAATTAAATGTTATAAAGGTGAATCAATGAAGGAAATTAGGAAAAACTTTTCAATAATTGGATTTAGCTATTTGGCAATGGGAATAACCGCTATTGTCGTCCAATTACTAATAGCTATGTTCATTTTCAATATTAATCCTACACTACTTTCCAATATGGATTTTACAACAGCGATAAGTGCCATTTGTCAATATGCAGTTCCATTACCTATACTGTACCTGTTGCTTAAAAAAATAAAAACAACAGATATTGAAAAGAGAAAATTGACATTGAAACAGTTTCTGATTTGCCTGTCAATAACCTTTGCACTGATGTATGTGGGAAATATAATTGGAATCGGAATAACTGATTTGATAGGAATCATCAAGCAAAATCAAGTTATAAACCCAATAAAGAACCTGATAACAAATTCAAACCTATGGATAAATCTGATAATAATCTCAATAATCGCCCCTATTTTTGAAGAGCTATTCTTTAGAAAGTTCCTTATTGATAAAACATTGAAATACGGTGCAAGAATATCCGTATTTCTTTCTGCATTAATGTTCGCTTTGTTCCATGGAAATTTAAGCCAGTTCTTCTATGCATTTCTGCTTGGAGGATTTTTTGCTGTTGTATACATAAAAACAGGAAATATAATCTATCCAATAATTCTTCATATGGCTGCAAATTTATCAGGATCTGTTGTAGGAGTAATAATGCAGGGATTGATTGATGCAATGGGACAGACCGTCATAGGCGGTGTAATAACTCTGATTTACTTGGGAGTGCTGTTCATTCTCGTAATAGCTGGTTTGTGGTACATTATCCGTTCATACGGCAAAGTGAAAGAACTCAAGAACAACATTGAAAATCCACTTAAAACAAGTCTGCTGAATGTTGGAATGATTCTCTTTATTGGTTTTTTTATAATTGAAATCGTATATTCAATTATGATTTAAAAAAAAAATTATGAGATATGTTAATCAACATTCCCAACTGATGTTTCAAAACCTCCATCATCGGCATTTATCCAGTCTGTTGGAATGATTGAACCTATAAATGAAGCTACAACAAGCCATGGAATTATTGATGGATTGAAACACAGTAACAAAAGTAAAGCTACCGCAATCGGCTTTTTCATCAACACACCCATCATGGAAGCAGTCACAATGGCCACTGAAAAGCCCATGTCCATGTTAAGAAGAATTGACAAGCCACATCCTATAACAAAGGCAGAGAAGATTACAGGGAAAAACGGCCCTCCCCTCCATCCAGATCTGATGCAGAAATTAGTAAGAAACAGCTTTACGATACCGATAGCTATTAGAAGAAACGGCCCGTAACTCAAATAGGTCGTTAGCATGATTTCCATATTCTCTTGGCCTGAAAACATTGTCATCGGGAGGAATGTTCCACATATTCCCAATATCAGCCCACCAATAAGACAGGTAACTAGAATGTCATGGCTGAAATTAATCTTTTCAAATAGCTTGAATGTGAACCTGTCAAAAATAAGGTGGAGAACTCCAAACAGAGAACCTAAGACTGCTAATGGAACTGCAAGAACCCTTTCAAAGTTTGTTATGTTATATCCTCCAACGTATGGAAAACCTCCTGATCCTCCAAAGGTCTTACCCATTATGTAGAAAACAAGCAATGCACCAAAAATACAGACAATATTGCTGTACATTTTCTTTTTTGTGTTTTCCTGACCTTCTATTGGAGCCACCAAACCATATAGGGGTGCCAAAAATATCAGTGTGAAAACCGAATTTATACCTGCATCGTAGATTTCATAGATGTTCTTGTTTAAAAAAGTCATGTACTTTGACAGCCAGAGACATAGAATGATAACGATACAGCAAAGTCCTCCTTCAGGCCCTATGCTTCCCCCAAATATTATGGGAATCAATGCACTGAAGAATATTACGATTATGTTTTCGCTTTGAAGTTTCTCCTTGTTTTTAACCTTTCCAATCAGATCGTTAATCTCATAGATTGTTTCTCCGAACCTGATTTTGATTATACCTAAAATCAGACCTCCTATCAGACAGATTACAATGGGGTAAAATCCAAAATCAATTTTTGATGGAAGATAGTTCCACAGAAATCCTATTCCGATGTTCATAGCCCTTAAAAATAGCCATATGATAAATGCAAAAATAGCTCCGATTACAAAGCATCCTGAGTAATAGGTTAGGTCTTTCTTAAATGCGTTCATTATATAATATTCTTGAAATCAATGTTAATAAAATTAATCAACTTAAAATCCATTTAAACAAAGAATTNNNCAAATATAATAAAAAAAAGTAAAGAAATAGTATTTAGATACTATTTAATATTTTAACGGCTTTGTTGAATGCAGGCATTCCAGAAGTAATAAGAACAACTCTTAAAACATCCATAATCTCTTCCTTGGTAGCACCTAATTCCTGCATGGTACTAATCATTTGTTGTTTGATAGCTCTAGCATCAGATTTGGAAGCTTCAATTCCAATAGCTATTAATTTTTGTGTTTTGTAGTCAAGAACCTGACCGTCATAACAGACATTGCTTAATGACTCTGCAAGAGTGTATAAGTCCGGTTCCTCATCTTTTAACTCTCTAATTCCTTTTCCGTAGAATACTCCACCTTTCATAATTTCATCTCCTTAAAAATTGTTAATTATTATTAAAA
>DAII01000006.1:1857-2077 GCA_002496065.1 Methanobrevibacter sp. UBA586 | reverse complement strand
AAATCAGCTATTGTACATATCTCATTTTCCCAAATGCCTTAAACTACAAATCAGTAGAAAAATCAATTTAAAATCATCAGATTAAAATTGAGGTTATCTTTTTAAGCAATAGAAAAAAAATATTATATTCTATGATAGGAGAAGAGGTTTTTCAGGATTTAAGAAAACTGAAGGAAAATGGAAAAATTTCAAAAAGTGAGCTGATTGAAACTTTGAAAAG
>DAII01000006.1:826-1851 GCA_002496065.1 Methanobrevibacter sp. UBA586 | reverse complement strand
GTTCCGCGACAATAATGCGTAAGGGAATGAAATATGTCCAAGAGGAATATAAGGAGCAGTTCGTTGAACCTTATATAAAAACATTTATTTTGGGATTAAATGAGCTGTCCAATCAAGATGAAAATGTTTCAGGATATGTCGATTATGATCTTTTCACTGCCAGTTTGGAAAATCTGGAATACAATTTTCATAAGGATGTGGATTTTGACCGGAAGAGTTGTAATTTTCCGTTAATCATTACACTGTCAACCCTTTACGTCACATTTATCAAAGCAGAACCATTGCATCCTGTAGGTAGCCTTTTTCCAGGAAGCTTTAGAATCTATGAGGAAAACGGGATTTACTATTGTCCTGTAAAGGACGCACAAAAGGACAATCCAGACGCCCTCTGCATCTTCTGTCTGGCTGAACAGACCCCAAACGTTCATTGAATTTGAAATATGAGGCCATATCTTCTTTTTAATTATCTGGAATTTAATTTGTTAAAGATTCTTTTAACCTCATCGTATCCTTTTTTATAAAACGGACAGATAGTAATACAGTCAGTACAGCCTTCACTGCATCCCAAACATTTGGAATCTATCAGTTCTATACTATCATTCTCTTTAACCAATGCATTTTCAGGACATTTTTTTACACATGATTCTCCGCATATTTCACAGTAATTCTTAATCCATTGATGTTCATTTTCCTTTATCGGCAAGTTTTCAATGTTGGTCAATATTGCAGATATTTTCTGATTAGGGCCGTTTTCTGGTGATATCAAAAGCCCACTTTGACCTATGGCTCCTAACCCTGCATCTTCCCCTAGTTTTGAAAAGTCAATATCCCCGTCCTTCGGATGGGAAAGATATGTTTCATAACCATTCTTTCTAAGATAATCCGAAATTTTATAGGTATTTTTTCCAAATTGTTCATAGAACTTATCGTTTAAATTCTGAGCTTCATTAGATGTTGGAGTATCTAAAACATCCTGATTAATTTTAAGTATAAATACAATAGCTGAGCCATAATCTGTTTTAAAA
>DAII01000006.1:0-791 GCA_002496065.1 Methanobrevibacter sp. UBA586 | reverse complement strand
CAATACAAACTCTTTTAAATCTGCTAAAAACTCATCCGTAACTGTTGTTTTAGTGTTTTCTGTTGGATTTTTAATTTCTGATGTATCTGGAAAAGTCTTTGAAACACTGTTAAATGTCAATCCTTTAAAATCCCAATCTCCTGCCATACAATCACCTAACAACAGCAACATGAGGATCCTATGTTATATCCTATTCTTTTTAAAAAGTTTTTATATCTCTTTGAATTCAACTGGTCTTCAGGAACAAAACACAGGAGTCCAATTTCTTCCTTACCCACTAGCTGGACGAAAATATTGAAATTGTTGCCTCTTAATACCTGTTCCGGAGCGTTTTCTTCAAACTTGAATCCAATTTCCGCAAATGGAAACTCAAAATCATACCTGTTGGCTTTCCTTACTGAAAAATCTGAATCATTTTTTCTTAAAACAATCAAATCGTCAGTATTTGGAAGCATGAGAGCTATCTTTGAACCTTTCTTTATATCTGAAAACTCTTTAAAATTATCATTTGCCCATTTTTCCCATATTTTTTTATCCATATAATCAACCATAATTATTCCTCGCATTTTTTAAATAAATCTTCCAAATCATCTAAAATCTTTGTATCAGCAAGCTTATAATAAATCCAAGTTCCTTCTTTCCGTCCTTTTATTATTCCTGCTTTTTTCAAAAGATTTAGATGATGTGACAATGTGGATTGAGGTTTGTCCAATGTAGCTATAATCTCACAGGCACACAATTCTCTATCCTGAAGCAGATGAATTATTTTAAGCCTTGTGGAGTCTGACAAA
>DAII01000127.1:4155-4421 GCA_002496065.1 Methanobrevibacter sp. UBA586 | reverse complement strand
TTTTATGTTTTTTTCTTTTTCCTTATGGAAATGGTACTCTAGATTTTCCAGACTTTCATCAAAAAGCTCTTTATTCACTTCTCCGTTTATGTCGTTTTCCAAATTTAGAATTTCCTTTATTCTTAGTATGAAGTATTTGACATAGGTCTCTAGGAATTTGTCACGATAACCTGCCTGAACATATTTTCCCTCTTCGCGTAATATAAGGGTAGCCAACATCAAATCCTGTGGTGAAATGGTTCTGCCATATTTTTTCAAAACCTTCA
>DAII01000127.1:313-4040 GCA_002496065.1 Methanobrevibacter sp. UBA586 | reverse complement strand
TTTCATGATTACAATTACCAAAAAAGAAGATGTTGTCTTAAATCAGATAAAAATTTATCACTTGGAGTTTCCAGATGGAATTCCAATATCTGTTCTGAAAGATGAAACTGGATTTTACGAATATAATCTTGTTCAAATTCTTAAAACATTGGCTAGCAAGGGATTAATCGAGTTTAAAGATAATCTGGTTAAGCTATTGGAAGTGGAAAAAGAAATCAATGCTGTCAATTCCAAAAAGGACGTTGAAGAAGTTGAATTGAATATGCAGGCACAGGAATCCTATAGAATCATTCAGGATTTGGTAGATGAAAACAACACTGTTTCTAAATATATTCTTGAAGGAAACCTTTTATACGGTGATTTGAAGCTTAGCAATTTTAAAATGTTCCATATTATTCTATCATTACAGAACAAGGGTCTTTTAAAACCTATAAAAAAGAATGATGGGGATTATTATATTCTAGTTTCTTAAAAACTTCAAGATATCATCTAAAACATGCTTTCTATTTTCTTTTATTAGTATGTCATGTTTGGCATAATCATATAGAAGAAGTTCGCTTCTGTTGATTTTATCACATATCTTAACTGAATTTTCATATGGGACAAGAGTGTCCTCTCTTGCGGCCAGTATCAGTGTCTTGCAGTTTATTCTTTTGATTCTGTCCAATTCATCATATCTAACTGCACCGTAGAGAACCTTTCTCAAATCATCTGTATTAGTGCAGGTAGCTTTTTTCCCTTTGATTTTATCGAGCTTTACATTATTTTCCTCAACTAGGTCTTCTGGAAGCACATAGGGGATGATTGTATCGAAAAATGTTTCATATGATTTTTTCAATGCCTTGTTTAATTCCTTGAATTTTACTACTATATGTTCGTTCGGTGATGCAAATGTTGACAATAAAACTAAGGATTTCACAAGTTTTGGCTCTTTTAGGGCAATGTCTAATGCAATACTTCCGCCCAATGAAAAGCCGATTACATGACATTTTTCAATATATAGCTTTTTTAAAAGGGCGATTATGTCTTCTGCAAGAAGATGGTTGTCGGTTGGCTTGTCTCCTATTGGAGTTTTTCCATGTCCTCTTAAGTCCATTCTTTTTATGGTAAAATACTTTTTAAGATTTTTAGCTATGTAATTCCAAAAATAAAGGTCATCTGAAAATCCATGGATTAAAACAACAGGAAATCCATGTCCTTCGATTTCAAAATTCATTTTGCTGTCATTAACCTCTATAAAAGTCATATTATTTATTCCAGTAATTTTATTAGTTAGTATTAATAATTTTATAATTTATCATAAGTTTTATATATTTCTAAAATACAATACTATTATATAATTATTAAGTTTAAAAGGTTTTTCNNCCTAAAAAATTATTATCAGATTTTGATGAGGTTTTAAAAGAAAGAGGTTATCAATCTCGTTCAAAAGGAATAAGAGACGCTTTACAGGATTATATTGTTAGATACCAATGGATGAATGAAATGGAAGGGGAAAGAATTGGTGTTATTACAATAATTTACAATCATCATTATATGGGTGTAATGGAAGAATTGGCTGAGATACAACATAGTTTTAGGGATGAAATCATAACAAGTATGCATATTCACATGACTGAAAAGTACTGTATGGAAATTATCATTGTCAGTGGGGATATTCAAAACATCAGGGAACTGACAGAAAGGATGATGAGACTTAAGGGAGTGGAACATGTAAAGCTTACCAGTACTGCAAACGGTGAAGATTTTAAGGAACCTGATTCCCACAGTCATGGCCATACCCATAAACATACTCACTAGTCATGAAATTCAAAACAACTCCTTATCATTATGATTTATTGAAAGATGAGGAAAGGTTGGCAGTATTTTACGAGGCTATTAAAGATTTTGCTGTTGCAAACGATTGCACAAACTCAACATTGTTTGATGTAGGTTGCGGTAGCGGAATTCTTTCTTTTTTTAGCAAAGATTATTTTAAAGAGATATTAGCTATTGAAATAGATCCTAAAGTAGCCAATTACACAAGAGATAATCTTAAGGAATTTAAAAACATTGAAGTTATAAATGATGATGCAACAACATTTGACTTTCCCAAAAAAGCGGATTTGATTCTGTGTGAAATGTTGGATACTGCACTAATCGATGAGGAACAGGTTCCGGCACTCCTTCAATGTAGAAAATATCTAAATGAAAATGGCAGAATAATTCCACAATCCATTATCAACACAGCTGAGCTTGTTGAGATGCCAAGGGAAAACATACATTATGATGATGTTGTATCAAACACCAAATATGATGTACTGTCTGATTCAATCGTTTACGACAAAATTGATTTTTTGAGTGATTTCGATGAAGTATTTGACGATGTCTTAAGTTTTAAAATCAATAAGGACGGTAATTTGAACGGCATTAAATTAACCACATATACGATTCTTTCGAAGGACATCATATGCGGACCAACACCCATGCTCAATCCTCCACTGTTAATTCCCATTAAATCAAAAAATGTTAAATGCAATGATTTAATAAATTTAAGATTAAATTATCATATGGGACAGGGAATTCAAACCATTAAAGTAAGTTACAGATAGGTGTTTAAAATTTCAATCAAGAACAATTTAAAAGAGGCAATATTGGATTACTCAAAAATAATCATTTTGGGAGTGGGCAACGAATTGAAATCTGATGATGGAGCAGGTCCATATGTTATTGATAGATTAGGGGATGTTTCATCTGAAAATGTGATTTTAATTGATGCTCAAACGGTTCCGGAAAACTTTACAGGTAAAATTAGAAAGGAACAGCCATCACACCTAGTAATCGTTGATGCCTGCCTGATGGATGAGGAACCTGGAACGGTTAAAATTGTAAATAGAGATGACTTTAACANNGCAATATTGGAATTTCAACACATTCAATGTCCCTGTCATATTTTGTAAAATATTTGGAACAGGATAATAGCTTTAATGTGATATTTATAGGAATAGAACCTGAATTAATGGAATTTGCAAATGCACTGACACCTAAAGTAAAGGAAGGTGCAGATAACCTAGTAGAAATTATAAGGGAGATATTATGAAAATTTTGTTTATAGGATCAAGATTATATGATGATGTGGACTACTATGTTCGTGAAAAAAACATTGAGTCTATTTTAACAGAGTCCAATGAAAATGCAATAAACTTGGATTTGCCAGATGAAGTGATTATGGTTCCAAGAGGTATGGAAGAGCCTAAAAAAATAGCTATTGAAAGAAATGTGGATGCAGTAGTTCCATTGATAGGAATAGACCCTCCTTTGATGGATGTTGCTGTTATGAAGGAGGAACTAGAAGGAGAATATGGGATTCCGGTAATTGCCAGTGATGTTGAGGCGGTAAGATTAACATCAAACAAGATTAATACCAAGGAATTCTTTGAAAACGAGGACATAAACACTCCTGACTATCAGGTTATTGAAAGCCCCTCCCAACTTGAACTGGACTTTCCGGTAGTTTTAAAACAAGGGGAAGGTCAGGGTGGAAAAGACATCATGATAGCAAAATCCATTGAGGACGTTGAGGTATATTTCACAGATTTCNNTTTCAACCAGGCCTTATGTGAAAAGTTTGTTGAGGGATCTGAAATTTCCATTGAGGTTTTGGCATTCAACGGTGAAATAGTTCCTTTGGAACCTATTTACAAGGGAGAAACCACACTTGAAGGAACCCATCCTCTAAACAAAATGT
>DAII01000127.1:0-205 GCA_002496065.1 Methanobrevibacter sp. UBA586 | reverse complement strand
CAAGGCCAAACGGAACCAGATATCTCACAACAGGAACCTGCAACATCAACTCCCTTCATGAACTTGTCAATATGGCAACAGGTGAATTCAGCAGGGAAAATATTGAAGGGAAGATGGAAAATTATTTTGCAACAGAAATTCCAATTGGAACATATAACGGCAAAACTCCAACACAACCTTTTAAATCATTTAAACATGATGATTT
>DAII01000142.1:17379-17668 GCA_002496065.1 Methanobrevibacter sp. UBA586 | reverse complement strand
AAATGAGCGTTATTTACATTAAATTTTTTAAAAACATTTATATGTTATTATCCATATAAATTATTATACTCATTATGGATATTTACTATTAAGTTTATTTCATATTTTTATAATTTTCGTAATGAGAACCAAGAGGTGGAAAAATTTCGATAAAAAACAAAGCATTATTGATTTCAGTATTTTGCATATTCTTCTTATGTTTAGGATCAGTTGCAGCTACTGATGTTTATGATGATATGAATAATTTAAATTTAAATGATACTTGCGTGTCTGAAAATTTAGAAGTTTC
>DAII01000142.1:14986-17281 GCA_002496065.1 Methanobrevibacter sp. UBA586 | reverse complement strand
TGCTTCTGTAGCAACTGAAAATGCTGGTGGAGATTCATCAGACAAAGATGATTTGGAAATCGTTTCTAATGATCTTTCTACAACTTATAAGGAAGGCAATAGTTTTAATGTTACTGTAAATGATAATAACGGTAATCCAGTAGAGGGAATGAATGTTACATTTACTATTTATAAGGCTAATGGTAATTTACTTGTTAAATATAATAAAGTAACCAATGCTAATGGTGTAGCTGGTTTAACTATAGGNNTCCTTATGCAAGTTCAGTAAAAAATACCATTACTGTTAATGGTGTTAAATATACTATTGCTACTAGTGATCTTAATATGGAGTTTAAGGATGGTTCTAGTTTTAATGCTACAGTTACTAATGGTGCAGGTAAGCCTGTAGTTGGTGAAAAAGTTACTTTTACTATTATGCGTCCTGGATGGGCAAAACCTGTAAGTTATACTGCTACTACTGATGCTAATGGTGTAGCTCGTTTAAGTATAGGATTAGCTGTAGGAAAGTATACAATAACTACTTCTGCTCCTTATGCAAGTTCAGTAAACAATATTATTACTGTTAGTGTATCAAAATATGTAATTACTGCTAATGATCTTAAAATGTCATTTAATGATGGCTCTAGTTTTAAGGCTACTGTAACTAGCAGTACAGGTAAACCTATATCTGGTGTTACTGTTACATTCACATTCTATAAGAATGGTAATAAGTGGATATATTATAATAAGAATACTAATGCTGATGGTGTAGCTAGTTTGCCTATTGGTCTTAATGTAGGTACATACACTATTAAGAGTTCTGTTGGTGATAGTTCTGTAACTAATACTATTACTGTTACTGAAAAACCTACTATAAGTATTGAAACCAGTAATATAGAACTTCAATATAGGGATGGAACTCAATTTAATGCTACTATTAAAGATGCTGAAGGAAATGTCCTTAAGGGCGTAAATGTTACATTCACTATAAGAAGTAGTACTTACATTAGAACTACTAATGCTGATGGTGTAGCNNGTAGGTACACATACAATATCTACTTCATATGATGGTCAAAAAGTTACTAATACTATCAAAGTTGTCAAAGCAGATACTAAAATAATAGGTAACTCTATTGAAGCATTAGATAATGCTGTAATAAAGTATGATGTTAAGTTGGTACATAGTAATACTACTTCTCCTATTAGTGATGTGTCTGTTAATTTGGTTGTAAACGGTAAGTCATATGGTTCTAAGACCACTAATTCTAATGGTATTGCTACTTTTGATATAAGTGGATTACCAGTGGGATCTTATAAGGCAGTATACTCATTTAAGGGTACTTCTCAGTATAATTCTGCCAGTGACTATAGTTTCATAAAATTAATTAATTCCACTACTGTAATTTCTGGTAAGAATGCTACAATTACATATGGTGATGATTATGTATTTAACATTACATTAAAAAATGTTTCAGGAGATGTTCTTCCAAACAAGGAGATTACAGTTATTATTACTGGTTCCAATTTAGGAAATGACAGTGTAGTGGAAACAGTAGTAACTGATGAAAATGGGGTAGCTCATGTATCTATGAAAGGATATAATGCAGGTACTTATTCAATAAACTACAATTTCTCAAGTCAAGGTCATTCTGATTATAGCTATGGATCAAACACTATTGTAGTCAATAAGAAAACACTTAATTTAAGTGCTTCAAACATAACCAAGGAACCTGATGAAACTACTTCATTTGATGTGCTTGTAACCGATGAAAACAACAATCCTGTTGAAGGTGTTAAAGTTCTAATCACTATCGGAAAAAACACATACAATGCCTATTCCAATGAAAATGGTACTGCTTCATTAAAAGTAACTATCAGCATTATTGGAATCTATGAAACCAAATATCAGATTAGTTCAGATGTTCCTAATTACAGTTCAGATGTAAAAACAGCTATAATAACTGTAAATGGATTCTTCTTGACTGGAAGTGATATTGGTATTGAGGCTAACAAGCCAGATGTTAAGTATAATGTTACCTTAACTGATGTTCATGGAAATTCTGTTGCTGGAAAAGATATTAATCTTAAAATTACCGGTTCCAATGGTGNNCTGCCACTACAGATGATAGTGGAGTAGCTACATTTGATTTACCTCCAATGAATCCGGGAGTTTACACAGCTATCTACTCATATATGAATTATAATGGAAAAAGCACCATAACAGTTTCAAATGGAATTTCTCTTAATTCCATAATAACTGCAGCGAATAATTTAAAGAAATACATTGAAAACAATGCTAAATTACCTGCTACAGTT
>DAII01000142.1:14385-14968 GCA_002496065.1 Methanobrevibacter sp. UBA586 | reverse complement strand
CTTGCAAAGGCTACCATTGCTTTAAACAGTGGGAATGAGAATAATATAACTCCAATTGATGTTAATGATCCAAGTAGTCCATCTATTAAAACAGTTTCAGGTAATCTCTATCTTAAGGATTATTTAGTTACTGCACAAGATATTATTGATTACATGGAGAAAAATGGTATTGCACCAAATTCATTGACTACTGCTCTTGGAACTTGTGGTTATGAACCTTTGGTTTATGCATTTGCAAGAGTGGTTGCATTCTATGGAAATAATGGTATGATGCCTAATTATGTAAGTCTTAAAACAGTTTCTGTTAATGTTCCATCTAGTCCATTAAACAGTGAAATTACTATTCCTGATGATCAACTTTATAAATATCTGGAAGGTAATGGATGGAAATGTGATGTAACAGATCCTCAGATTGTAGCATTGGCACAGCAATTGACTGCAGGTTTAGATAATGAACTTGCAAAGGCTACTGCATTATTTAATTATGTAAGGGATAAAGTTTCATACTCCTTCTATTACAATTCACAAAGGGGAGCAACTAAAACTTTATTTGTCTATAAATCAGGTAACTGCTGTGATCAGG
>DAII01000142.1:14141-14290 GCA_002496065.1 Methanobrevibacter sp. UBA586 | reverse complement strand
CCTACAAGTACTAGAAACAGTTTCGGTGTTGTAAATAATTGGAATAATTATTATTATACTTTACATGGCTATTACGCTCAGTTAAGTTTCTAATTATTTTTCCTTTTTCTTTTTTTCAATTTTTATTATCAAATCTTTTTTATTTTTAG
>DAII01000142.1:13008-14124 GCA_002496065.1 Methanobrevibacter sp. UBA586 | reverse complement strand
TTAATTATGAAGAAAAAGATGTATAGAAAAGTTGCCGTAGGTGGAACTTTTGACAAATTTCATGAAGGACATAAAAAACTTTTAAGCACAGCTTTTGATATTGGTGTTGAAGTTGAAATAGGCGTTACTTCAAATGCTTTTGGTGGTTTGAAAGGAGATATTGATTCCTGCAAGGAAAGAATGGCTAATCTTAAGTCTTTTTTTTCAGACAAATCTAATTTTCATGTAACTTCTCTAGATGATCCTTATGGAACCCNNTGATTCAGATTTTGATGCTATTGTTGTTAGTGAAGAAACTGAACCTACAGCTGTTGAAATCAATAATATACGTGTAGATAAAGGTATGGATCCATTAGACATCATTGTTGTTAGCTTTGTTTTAGCTGAGGACGGAAACCCAATTTCCTCTACTAGAATTAGAAGAGGAGAAATTAACAAAACTGGTAAAATACTAAAATAAAATCGATATGTTTATTATTACAATTCGATAAATAATATTAATAGAGGTAATTATAATGGCTGTAAAAATTGATGGTAATTTATGTGGACATATTCAAAATTGTCCGGTAGATGGTTTATGTATTAAACTTTGTGAACAAGGTGCTATAATTGAAGAAGATGGTGACGTTAAAATAGTCCCTGAAAATTGTGATGATTGTGATTTATGTATTCAAAATTGTCCAAATCAAGCTATAAGTAAAGCATAAGTGGTTAAAATGTTCACAGTTAAAAGAGAAGGCGAAGAAATTAGAGTTTTAACTCACAACAATGATAATTGTGTTGCTTGTGGAATCTGTGTTACAGTTTGTCCTACAGAATCCTTAAGATTAGGACCTATTGTTCCTATTGCAAGAGGTCTTATTGACATGGAAAAGGTATCCGTAAACAGCAATACCTGTGTTTTATGCGGTTTATGTTCTGTTTCATGTCCATTTGAGTCAATGGATTTAACTATTGACAGTGAAAGTGTTAAAGATTTAGAAAATTATCCTAAATGGGAAACTGTTTCCTTTGTTAATCAGGATGACTGTATCTACTGTGGAAGATGTTACGGGGTTTGTCCGCAAGATGCTATTCTTTTTGAAAGACAATTGCCTACAAGAGAGGAATTGGTAA
>DAII01000142.1:796-12964 GCA_002496065.1 Methanobrevibacter sp. UBA586 | reverse complement strand
CATTAAGCTGCAATCCTCAATTTGGTAATGAAGTGGTGGATAATGTAATCACTGTGGATCAATCAAAATGTGTTTATTGCGGAGTATGTAAAAGGGCATGTCCTGAAGAGGCAATTAAAACAGTTTGTTCAACCTGTATGTATTCAGATGAGATTATTGTACCTGAAATTACAGGAGAAACCAGCATAATTGAAAAAGACTGTGTTAACTGTTCTTGGTGTGCAGAAATTTGTCCTAAAGACACAATTGATATAGTAAAACCGTTTACTGGTTTAATAGAACTAATTGAAACTGAAGATGCTAAATGTAAGGGAGAATCCTGTCATGCATGTGTAGATGTATGTCCTTGTAATGCTGTTGAAATAATTGATAATATTGCTGTTACAAACCCTACATTCTGTAACCTGTGCGGTGCATGTATAGGAACCTGTCCTCAACATATTAGACATCTTGATAGAACTTCCATGAAATTGACTAATATTAATTCAGAGTCATGGGAAGAAATCTTAAACAAACTACTTGATTAGCTTTTTTTAAGAGGAGAATGCTCTCCTCTCTATATTTTATTTATTAAAAAATCTCTTTCTTTTGTCAGTGTNNTCAGTGTTTTATTCATTTTATTTTGAGTATCTTGGGTAATGTTTGAAATGTAACTTCCAACTACCAAAATTATTATTAACAGACCTCCTATTATCAATATTAGTTCTGCACTGCTCTGACCTTTGTTGTCTAACATTATTCTCCCCATTTGGTACGATTGTTATCAACTGAGGTTCTAACGTCCTGAATATCGTCTCCAGCAGTTATTGTTGTTTCACTTCTTGTCATATAGTGTCTGTAAATCAATAGAGCAAAAATAGCTATTACTATCACTCCTCCAAAGAGTAAAATGTATTCTGCAGCTCCTTGACCTGAATTGTCTAATCTTGTTTTTTTAATAATATTNNATCATGATTTCACCAGTAGTAATACTTAGTTGTTATATTATATTAATATTACTATTTTATTAAAAAGTATTATTTTTGATGAACGTCATTATTTTTAAATAAGATAATTAACTAAAAAAACACTATATTTATTAACATGGTTAAAGATAATTTAAGATAAGTTTATTTTTGTTTATTAGATGGTGAGAATGTGGGAAATATAGGAAAATTAGTATCTGGAATAGTTCTTTTAATTGTAGGTATTTTCATATCATATGAATCATACATTAACACATTGAAAGATATTATTTTGGTTGTGGGAATTGTGATAGCAATTGTTGGAATAATCATAATTATTTCATATGTTGTTGATTCATCTGTCAGCAAATCAAATGATCGTTTTAAAGAATACATTAAAAAATTGGATAAATCCTCTAATTCAGCTTTTAATTCACAGCATGAAATCAATGATAGACCTTTAAAGATTAGAAGGGAATTCGATAATTATGATGCTGAGTATTATGGGGACGACTATCTGGAAACAAATGAAGATTACTATTCTGAAGAAAGCTACTCCCAAGACAATGTCAACAATATTTTGGAAGTAAGGGATGTTGAAGAAACCTCTGAATTTGGAAATAATCTTAATTTTACACCTAACTATGAAAAGCCAATTAAAATCACAAGGGCTCCTAAAAAACGTGAAAGAAGCATTTTTGACAGTGATGTCTACTCAATGGACACTACCTATGACAAATCAGAGTCAATCAAAAGGGCTTTAAACGATGAAACAGAATTGAACAATGACTTAAGACCACAAACTAATGGAGTAAGGGACATTAAGATTGATGTCAATAATCCTGAATCATTGCCTATTCCTAAACTCCTAAATAGCTACATTATTGCTAATAATCAAATTATAACTTCTAAAGACGCATTTGATCAATTAGGAACCGACATAAAGAAAGAAGTGATGTTGGAAATCCCTTCCTTGAATGATTTATCCGATAGATTCTTATCTCACATACCATCCATATACTCAAGGGTGATCATTGAGGACTTTGATGTTTCCAATATATCATATATGATTCTTGTAGCTTCACTTCTTAAACAAGGGGTTCACATTAAAACCCTGCCTAAAGTAAACACAATCAACTTGATAACTGATGATTCACAGGCCATGATTCTTTCAAAAGGAAGAGGAAATGATGATGTGGAATACGGTGCAATCTATGATGACAGAAATGCACTCTCTGAAATCAGAGCAGCATTTGAAAAAACCTGGGAAATGGGTAATGATTTGGATGAAAACATTCTTTTAAAATATATGGGTCAAGAGGTGAACTAGATGGAAATAAGATGGTTAGGCCATTCAGCATTTGAAATAATAACTGATGAAAATGTAAATATATTGATAGATCCATTTATCAGCAATAATCCTTCCTGANNGTTCTGTTCCTGTGGAATCTTTGAATCCGGATATAATATTGGTAACCCACGGACATTCAGACCATTTTGGAGATGCCTTGGAGATTTCAAACACCACTCACTCACCAATAGCAGCAATCCATGAAATTTCATTGTTCCTATCAAAACAGGGAATCAGAAACATTGGAGTAAACATTGGTGGTTCATTTGTATTTAGAGGCATTAAATTTACAATGCTTGAGGCTAAACATTCAGGAGATTTGGATATTATTGAGGAAACAACCCCTGGTGGAGTTGCAGCAAGCTTTTTGATTACCCTTGAGGATGGAACTAAAATATTCCATGCAGGGGACACAGGCCTATTCGGTGATATGAAAACAATCATCGGTGAAATTTATAAGCCTGACATAATAATGGTTCCAATCGGAGACAAGTTTACAATGGGTCCATTTGAAGCAGCTCTTGCAACAAGATGGATTGATCCGAAAGTAGCTATTCCAATGCATTACAACACTTTCCCGCCAATCGAACAGGATCCTACGATTTATGCAAACTTTGTAAATCAACTAAATCCCAATATCGATGTTGTAATCTTAAATCCGGGAGAGTATTTCGAGTATAATTCAAAAGAATATGAAGAAGAATAATTTCTTCAATTCCTTTTTTTTTAAAAAATTAGTTTTTGTTTTCAATCCTTTCTAGGTATCTTTTTCTTTGATGATATTCCTCATCGATGTCACATTTTCCTGCATANNCCTGCAGGAAGCACCCTTATGATATCATCGATGTTAAGAAGGTTATCCTCATTTATTTTATGAAGTATTTTTTTGGCTATGGCCTCTTTTTTGGTATATCCGGGTTTTAGAACAACAAAGTTTTCACTGTGTGCCTCAAGTGCTTCAACAGGTCCTGCCATGATACGTTTTCCCTCATAGTCCACAATTCCAATAGCTATCTGAACTCTTGCCCCGCGAACATAATTACGATTTCCTCTGATTATGAAGGATCCCTTGGCTACAAATTCTCCTGCCTGTGGGGTTTTTGAAACTTGGTCTGGGTGGACCCAATAGACATCCTGTGTAGAGAAACCTTTTGACCAAGCAGATGAAAATGAAGCTGCAAAGCTAGCAGATTCTTGAAGTACTTTATCACTTGCTTCTTCGCCTTCAAGTTTTACCACAATTGAACTTGCACCATGTATATCTGCATGCAAATNNCCAAATAAATATCATTATTGTCTAAATATTTCTTTACCACACTTTCATTGGTGTTTGCATCACGTCCTCCAATGACAAGGGTATTGTCTGATGAGAGGAACCAGCGGAGTTTTTCATACCATTTGAGATTCTTCTTAACTCTCTTTTTAGGGTATAGTGTCCTCTCCATTTCAATGTCCTTTTTGGCCTTTATTTTTTCAAGTTGCTTTTTGGTATTTTCAATAGCTATCATTGCACCCTTTATCTTTCTTTTGGCCTTTTTGGCCTTTTCATAGTAAATCTGTGCATTTTCAGGAACATTCAAATGAGGATCAATGTTAATTTTGGTATCGTCAATGTCCAAGGTAAGGTTTCCAAGCTTGTCAATGCTTTCATATATCTGGGCGTCGACCATTCCATTTTTCTTTGCATTCTTAAGTGTTTTGCCTATTTCTTTAAAAGAGTAGTCCTTTAATCTAGCAGTATTAACAACATTTATGATGTTTTCAACAGCACCATAATTAGAATAAATAACTTCTCCTTTATGTTGGCAAGTTTCGATTGTATCTTTAAAATTCTGAACAGTTTCTTCCTGTAACTTCAACCTTTTTTCATACTTCCCAACCTTCTTGTTNNCCTTGACATCTTTTATTTCAGTGTTGATTTTCTTTGAATAGAATTCATCACATGCCTCATTGAAACTCTTGAAGTATTGCTTTTCACAGTCACCGTACTGGTCCAAGTCAAGTGGAACCACATCATCTTTTTTGTCGCACTTGACGATTTGAGGTTTGAAATTATCATTTTTTAAATCTGTAAATATGCTTAAGATACCGTCATAAAGTTTCTGAACTTCTTCTTCAGTAAGTTTGCATGCTTCAGCATTCTTATCAATGTTTTCAGCTCTTAAAATTATCTCCTCTGAATATAGACTTCCAAGACCGTTTCGAGCCAATGTACGTACTACATCACTGTCTGAGTCTGCAAACAACTCTTTCAGTTCATCAAATGTAACGGTTACAGGATTGATTCCACGTTTTGCAGGGAAAATGTATTCTTTTTTAGAACTGATGTCTCTATGGCTCCACTGCTTTCTTTTGAGGGGTAGGATGATGTTGTTCTCTTCATCTAGAAGGATTATGTTTCCCTTATCGAACAGTTCAACAATGATTGTGTAATACTGATCCTTCTTAACCCTGATTTCCACGACCCTGTCAAAGTTATGCTGTTTTACACTGACAACATTGGCTCCCTTTATTCTTTTTCTTAAAAGCATTGGAAACGTTGGGGGCTGTGTGGGATTTTCCAGAGGGTACTGGCTGGTATGAATCCGAACTCCACTCTGCATTACCAAATCAACACGGCCAGTTCCCGGAACATGAAAACGTATAACGACAGTGTCATTCCTTGGTTGGAATGATTTGTCAACACGTGCGTTTTCAAGCAGGTTATTCAATTCGTCTGTTATTGTGTAAATATCAACATTTGACATTGNNNTATAATAATTTAAATAATAATTACTAGTATAAACTTTACTTTTTATTTAATTAATTTTGGAGGAATCTAATGGATGCAACTGTTAAGGTAACAACTATTCACGTAATATTTGGTCTTATTTCAGCATTTCTTTCATTATGCCTTTCCACTGGTTGGTTAGGATTTACTAATGATGTATTTGCAGGTATTTTACCATTTTTGATACTTTATTTCGTGGGCCAAGGTTGTCAAAAACTTTTCGGCAAAGAAATTAGTGGATTTTCCCAATGGTTATGGGATGGAATTTCACCATTCATATTTACTTGGATAATCGCATTTGTTATTTTATATAACTATGTAGGATTGTTTTAAAAAAATAGCTTTTTTTAAACTCCAGTGTAGAAAACCCATATGAACAATATTAGCAATGCGGATAGGAAAAGCACTGGAGCCGCAATTTTACTTACAGCAACAATAGAACTTATGGTTGATATTAATTCTGTAGAATTATTTGGACCAAAAGTATTAAGATTTTCTATTTTTTCAGTTCCAGTAGCTACTTCTACCTCTTCTAGATTAGCTATTGCCTCATTTATGCATTTTTTAACATATTCAATTATTGTTTCTCTTTCATTTATTCCAACGGGATTGTATCCTCTTGCCAATGTGTTAACGTAATGGGTATCGGTAGTCATGACCTCAATGTTGTCAATGGANNATAATTTCCTGTCTAAATCCGATTTCCATATTGTTTGAATCAAAAAGCACATATGCTGTTCTTTGGTTTTCAACTTCAACGACCATTACTTTCAATCCACTTTGCCCTATGCCGTTGGTTTTATCAAGATCTCCCATATCTGAATGTGCACATCCTACTTTTAACTCAGAATATTCCTTTGCACACTTTATTTTATCAATAACCTCAATAATCTCAAATACTTCATCGTTTCCTGGAAGGACCTCTCCACTTTCAGGAGTAAATGAATTATGACAGTCCACAATGACAGAATCCTCAACTCCACATTTGCTTTTACTTTGAGCCATCATTGAAAGGCCTACACCAAATTCAATGTCATCACTTCCATTTGGTGCGAAGGTACTTAACAGAACCATTCCTTTGTTGAAGAACTGAACACCAATTTTAACAGTTTTGTATTCATATCTTTCAAATTTGCTGGCTTTAGATGAATATTTTGCCTTNNCACGGTTCACTGCATCCTTAATCTTATCGATTTCCTTAACTGCCACTGGGTTGAAGTCATGGGTGGAAGGTCCGTGTGCAACCATGGTAAAGTTAGTATATTCATCTGCTAGAAGTGTGGGCATGTTGGATCCTCCTATATCACCTAAAGGTCCTGGATGAACGCNNACTGTTTTTCTTTTTGAAGCTTACAAAACTTACAATTGTACTGATTGGCTCCCCCATATTTTCAAACAGGTTTTCAAGCAATAGTGAACCTTCGTTCATATGGAACAGGAACAGGCTAAGCAAATCGAGAACTCCGATTCCAAGATTCTTTTTCATAGGGGACTCTATGACTCTGATGAAAGAATAGATTGCGATTATGAAGATTATGCTTCCTCCAACAATCTTCAACGCGATTGTGGTGAAATTACTGTCTCCAAATATAGGTATGTCAGATAAAAATGAAAATATTGTGTAGGTTGCAAGTACTAGCAACGGTTGCAATGTTGCAAGACAAGCGGATTTGATAAAACTTATCTGGGCAACACTTCTTAAAATTAATGTGTTGATACCGAAAATGAGAACACAACCGAATATAAGGATGTTCAATAGGAAGTCCTGATTTATAAATACCTCAATCACTCCTCCAATAATGAGAATCATTGCCAAAAATATCATTGAGAGAAGGGATAAAAACATGGAATGCTTCAATTTAAAGTTTATTCCATGGGCCTGACTCAATCCTTGCTGTCTGATAACTCCGCTGATGATTGAACTAATAGCCAAAACCAAAAATCCGAAGCTTCCTCCATACAAAATCTGCTCTACAATTCCTATTTTATAAATAGGATTAATCAAGAAGTAGACAGCTCCACATATGAAGCTGATGAAAATCATGGTTAAGATGGAATTCTTCGTATTTGGAAGAGACGTAATATACTTTGACAATCCAGCTACACTACTCATACTTGACATAATATCTACCTTTCTATGGAATTTTGTTAGTTGTTATTATTTTTTTTAAATATTAATATAATAAGTTTGTCTTTTAATTATGAAAAATTTTAAAAACTTTTATTATTAATTTAATCTATAAATTATAGTTAGGTGAATAAATGATTGAGATAAATGTTCCTGTTGAAGAGGATTTGACAAAACTTAAAGCTGGAGATGTAATTTTCCTTACAGGTACAATCTTTACAGCACGTGATCAAGCACATAAAAGATTGTTGGAAGAGGGAGCTCCAATGGACATTGAAAATACTGCAATTTTCCACGCCGGACCAATCATAACTGAAGATGATGATGAAAATTATAGGATGATAGCCATAGGGCCTACAACTTCCATGAGAATGAATCCATATCAGGCTGATGTAATAGCTATGGGTCCTAAAATAATCATTGGAAAAGGTGGAATGGACGATACCGTTAGGGAAGCATTAAAAGAACACGATGCAATCTATGCAGTTGCAACAGGAGGATGTGCAGCATTGTATGTTGATGCTATTGAAGAGATAGAATCTGTCAACTGGCTGGACCTCGGTATGCCTGAAGCAGTTTGGGAGCTTAAGGTCAAGGAATTCGGTCCCCTTATAGTGGCTATGGACAGTCATGGAAACAGTCTTTACGATGAATAGATTAATTTCAGTGGATATTTTGTTGNNCCTGTAAAATTAAAACCAATATCATGTACTCCTTTTTACTATTTTTAAATTAGATTTTCCTGTTTGTTTAGACAAATCGGATTTTATTAACAACTTTATTTCATATAATGCTTTGCATCATATTTATATATGGTAATTTTAAATATTTTATATTAAATTCTCAAATTTATACCTGTTGTGGATGTGAAATTATGGCTGACATTAATGAAGTAGCAGAAAAAAAATTAAAATCCAAAACTACCAAAATCAAAAAAGTAAACAAAAACGAAGAAGAAAGAGAAAAATTTTTCAATCAATTAGGAATGTCCTTGTCATTCATGCTTGATGAGGTACCTGATGACAGGATAATGGGATTAATCTTTAGAACAAGTCCTGAAGGAAAAATCCTCGATGCAGAATATGATGTTGACGATGATGTTGAGGAATTCATCGGGGTCAGCGACGAAGATTTGGTAAAATACTATGAACAGTTCAAGGATTACAAATTGGAATTGATAGACTATAAAAATGAGGAGGAAGTTGCTGAAGTGGACAGTCAGGTGGCATCTTCCTTGGAAGTCTTCATGCCAAACAGAGGTAAAAAGAACCTTAAAATCCATGATAGTGTAATTTTCTGGACAACTCTTGAAGGTAAGATTGCGGTTCTTGAATACTCATATATGGAAGAGGACAACGATGGCAATGTGGAAGCTGCAGAACCTATTGAGGTTCCGGTCAAAAACATTAAACATTTCTATGAAGCATTTAAAGATTTCAAATTACAGTTAGATGATTAGATGATAGTTAATAATTCATTGGATGAAGTTAAAAAAAGGGAAAATGCATTAAGCATTATTAAAGATATTGTAATGAACCAAGGTAGAGAAAACCTTTTTGATTTAACAGGTCTATCGGGAGGATTCATAGCTTCCGATGAGGACATAAATCTTTTGGAAACCTATGTTGGTCCTGCTATTTTTGAGGAGCAATTGCAAGAGGAAGGTATAAATCACATGGGTGGGGAAAAAATTCTTCCACTTAACAGAACTTCATCTGGAATATTAGCTACAATCCTATCATTGGTGGATAAGGATACGACAGTAGTCCACTATCTTGCAAAATTGCCTGCCCATCCTTCAATTCCAAGAAGCTGTAAAATTGTAGGGGCAAACTATGAGGAATATGATGTTTTTGATGACTTCAACATTCCTGAAAACACATCCCTTGTTGTAATAACTGGTTCAACCATGGATCATCAGGTTATTGATGAGGAGGAGTTTAAGACAATCATCGATGCTGCACATGAAAGGAATATTCCTGTTCTTGTTGATGATGCATCAGGAGCTCGTCTTAGAACAGTTATTTTCAACCAGGAAAAGGCATGTGACCTTGGAGCGGATATAGTAATTACAAGTACCGACAAACTCATGCCAGGTCCAAGGGGAGGACTGATGGCAGGTAAGGAAAAATATGTTGATCAGATTAAGATAAAAGCCAATCAGTTAGGTCTTGAAGCACAGCCTCCGGCCATTTTGGCAATGGTCAACGGTCTCAAGAACTTTACTGAAGAAAATCTCTTAAAAAGCTATGAAAGAAAACATGAGCTTTTGGATTTGCTTGNNCGGAGAACTTTGAAATGTTTGAATTAACTCCTACTGGAGTCATGGTAACACCTGAAAAATTGGCTTGTGAAGTCAATGAGGAAACAGGACTGTCACCTTCAGTCATAGCATTTATCTTTTCAATGATTCTTCTTAAGGAGGAGGGAATAATTACAATTCCTGCGGTTTCAATGCCTGGAGCGTCTCCGACAATCAGATTTGACCTGTCTTCTGCTGATGCTTTTAAATTGGATTTGGATGATTTGAATCAAAAAATCATATCATCATTCGACAGACTAAAAGAAGTAGTTTCAGATACACAAAAAAGCAGCGATATGATTTTCAACTAAAAATAAAAAAAAGTGAGATGTATTAGTTTTTAATAATACATTCTCCAGATATTACTTTTTCTAAGGTTCCATCTGTTTTTTCAACAATTAAAATACCTTCACTGTCTATTCCAACAACATAGGCGTCGTAGGATTTGGAAAATGGAAGTTTGATTTCAACATTCTTACCGATACTGTAGGAGTGTTTTCTCCATTCCTTGAGAACTTTCTCATAGTCTTCATCAAGAATGACCTTATAGATTTTTTCAAACTCTTCAAGGAATATTCTGATTACCTCATTTTCATCGAATTCTTTTCCTACAATGGATTTAAGTGAATCTGTTCCGTCCTGAAGTTCTTCAGGTAAATCTTCCACATTGATGTTTACATCAATTCCAACACCTACTATGATACGTTCGATGGTGTTGAATTTAGCTATTGCTTCAGTTAAAACTCCACAAACTTTCTTACCGTTAATTAACACGTCATTAGGCCATTTGATTTCGGCGTTGTCAATTCCTAATCTTTCNNGTCAAAGGTCTTTTCAACAGCCAGACCTGTGGACAATGTAATTATAGGTATTTTGTTTTGAGTAATTGAAGGAGTTAGAATTATTGATAACCATACTCCTCCTAATGGGGACTCCCAAGGTTTTCCTGACCTTCCTTTAGCATTGGTTTGCTTTTCGGAAACAATAACCAATCCGTTTGAATCATCATCTTCAGCAAAGAACTTTGCAACGGTATTGGTGGACATTACTTCCTTGAAGATGTAAATGTTTTTTCCAATGAAGTCTGTTTTAAGGTCTTTTCTGATTAGTTCGTTTTTAATGTGTTGGGTTTGATTGTCTCCAAGTTCCTTGACTGAGTCTATAAAATCATGGAGATCATAGTTGGATAACTCCGTAATAGTTTCGTCTGATANNCTCCTCTGCGTTTCATACATTTGATAATAATATCCTTCTTTTCTTAAAAGTTCTATAATTTCGGTTCTCATTACAAAACACCTTATTTTTTAGCTAATTGTTGATTTTTAGCGGTATTCAAGTATGATCCTACTGCTGCGGAAATTGCAGCTATTTTTTTAGCAGGCATAAATGTTGATTTAAGTTTGTTTACTTGTTCAAGTTCCTCTTCAATTACTTTTTCCATTTCCTCATCGATTCCCTTTTTATAGGTGTCGATAAAGTGTGTATTCAAGTCTCCTTTTATGAAGTTTGGATTTCTAAGGATTGCCTTGTGGAAAGGAATTGTGGTTTTGACACCTAAGATGATATATTCGCTTAATGCCCTCTTCATTCTTGCTATTGAATCAGGTCTGGTTCTTCCCCAAGTAATTAGTTTGGAAATCATGGAATCATAGAATGTAGGGATAGTATAGTTCATATAGACTCCACTGTCTAAACGTACACCAGGTCCTCCAGGGGATCTGTATCCTGTAATTTTACCTGGATTTGGTGCAAAGTCATTAAATGGATTTTCAGCATTGATACGACATTCAATCGCATGTCCTGATACTTTAATGTCTTTTTGTTGATAGCTTAATTCATCACCGTTAGCTATTTTGATTTGTTCCTTAATCAAATCGATGTTGGTGATAATTTCAGTAATTGGGTGTTCTACCTGAATACGTGTATTCATTTCAAGGAAGTAGTAGTTTCCAGCATCATATAGGAATTCAATTGTTCCTGCACTGTTGTATCCTATGTATTCTGCTGCCTTAACCGCACTTTCACCCATGTCTGCCCTTAACTCTTCAGTCATGATTGGAGACGGTGCCTCTTCTAATAGCTTCTGATGTCTTCTTTGAATGGAACATTCTCTGTCTGCAGCATGAATTACATTTCCATGTTCGTCAGCTAATATTTGGAACTCAATATGTCGAGGTTTTTCAAGATATTTTTCAATAAATACAGTTGAGTCTCCAAAGTTTGTGGAAGCCACGGATTGTGTGGATTCAATTGCACGTACAAGTTCATCTTCCTCATAAACCGCACGCATTCCAATACCTCCACCACCTGCGGAAGCTTTTACGATAACAGGATAACCGATTTGTCTAGCTATTTCCTTAGCCTCTTCAATATCAGTAACTCCTTCTGGAGTACCTTCAATAACTGGAACGCCAGCTTTTTTCATAAGATTTTTTGTNNAATCTTCCCGCTAGGTCCAATTAGTTTAATTCCGTTTTTCTCACATGCTTCACCAAATTTAGGGTTTTCAGCCAAGAAACCGTAACCTGGATGTATTGCTTCAGCTCCGGATTCAAGAGCTATATCAATAATTTTATCAATATTCAAGTATGATTTTGCTGGTGACGGATTACCCAACGGATAACTCTCATCAGCGTAATTTGTATATAATGAAGTAGCATCTGCATCAGAATA
>DAII01000142.1:515-776 GCA_002496065.1 Methanobrevibacter sp. UBA586 | reverse complement strand
ATAGCTATTTCTCCTCTATTTGCTATCAATATTTTATTAAACAATTTAAAAACCTCAATAAAAAATTTTTTAATATATATTATATTAAATTATATTTATTATTATAATTTATGAATTGATTTTATGAAACCTATTAAAAACAAGAAACAACTTGAGATTAAAATACAACAGATACCTCCACACCCTAATCCTAATGTAAGTCTGGAGCAGTATTCAACACCTGCTAACATAGCGGCCGATATTTTGTGGAATGCATATACA
>DAII01000142.1:294-436 GCA_002496065.1 Methanobrevibacter sp. UBA586 | reverse complement strand
ATGAGGAATCGATTGAGGTTGCCCAATCTATTTCAAAAAATTTCGGGATTGACAATTATGAATTCATAGCTTCAGATATCCGTGAGCTGGATGGAGATTTCAATATTGACACAGTTTTTCAAAATCCTCCCTTTGGATCTAA
>DAII01000142.1:0-176 GCA_002496065.1 Methanobrevibacter sp. UBA586 | reverse complement strand
TAAAATTCCAAAAATTTATGAATTCCACTCAAAAGAGTTCAAGAATGTTGATGTGATTGTTATAAGGGCATTGGTTACTTTATAACATTGCATTTTCTTTTAACATTAAAACAAGAATTAATGAATTTAAATTTATTTTAACTTTTTTTTTTTATTCTAAAAATGTTTTTATAGGG
>DAII01000098.1:5081-6293 GCA_002496065.1 Methanobrevibacter sp. UBA586 | reverse complement strand
CGTTAAGAAGCTTCCTCTCTATCTTGACTTTGAAAAATCAGTTACAAGAATTCAACAGCTGAGAAAAGAGGAAATGGAAATATCTGATAAACTAGAGTCCATCAAAACCCAAGAATCCATTGTGGAAAGTTCCCAAAAGGGGTATGCCCATTATAATGAATCTAATGAGGAGCTCAAATCTCTAAATGAAAAGAAAAATGTCATTGNNCCTGGAGAAGGACAAATCTGATTTACTTGTAGAAATCGAAGGAAAACGTGATGAGATTGAGGAATTCTTCAAAAAATCCAAGGAACAGCTTGCAAACCTAGGGCTGGATAAAGATGAACTGGATGAAATCGATGATTTCCTACAGCTAGATGAGGAAGTGGATGCCTTTTTGGACTTCATAAATAACAAGATAACAGATATCAATGATGATATTCTATCAAGAACAGAAGAAATAGCTCAACTTAAGGAAGGGATAAATGCTGCCGAAAAGCCATTGTCAGAATTAAGTGAAGTGGACAATGTATGTCCTGTATGTCAGTCACCTATTGACGGTCGCAAGAAGATAGAGCTAATAGATTATTACCAGTATAACATAGAGCAGAACAACAGGTTAATCGATGAGGATAACAATGCCATTGAAATCCTTAAATCAAACAAGACCAAATTTGAGGAAAAGGAGGAAAAGGTTAAGAAACTATCCAAAAACATCATGGAATACAATTACAAGTTCACTGATCTTGAAAAGGATATTGAGGCTCTTAAAAATCTTGATGCAAGCCTTGAGACAAGAGCTCATATTAACAACAAGCTAGCTAAACTTGTTTTGAAGATATCACAGACAGAAAAAGAATGCAACCAATACAAAAATGAATATGAGGCCTATACCAAGGCTAAAGGAGCACTTGAAGTATTAAGTAGTGTCAGTGAAGCTCAATATCAATTAAATCAAATATCTAATGAAATTGACAATCATATTCAGAATATTCAACTAGCTATTGAGCAGGACGGCCACCTTACAACAAGCACCACTACAAAGGAACTTGATGAACGCATCAACGATTTGAAACAAAAGGATGCAGAATACAATCAGCTTAAAGGATTCATACAAACTAAAAAATCCTTAGAAGCTCAGCTAGTATCCAAAAAAGAGGATATGGAGTGGAAGTACAATAAGATAAGTAACATCAGAGACAATATAGACAGTTCCAATTATGATAAGGACG
>DAII01000098.1:2794-5055 GCA_002496065.1 Methanobrevibacter sp. UBA586 | reverse complement strand
TTGAACACCATTAATGGTCAGTCCAAGGAGCTTATCGCCCAAGTTAATGATTTGAAGGATAAGATTCTTCTAAATAACTCAATTAGAAAAGAGTATGAGGATACTGATGAATATCTGATAGTCTTGAACAAGATAAGGGATCTCTACAGTAAAAACGGTATTCAAAAGGAGTTGAGAAGCTATTCCAGACCTATGATTCAAAAGTACACCAAGGAATACTTTAACAAGTTCAACTTCAACTATTCAGACCTTGTTCTGGACGATGAGTACAATGTAACTCTNNTGAAGGGGAGTCCTCCCTCGACATGGTTAGTGGTGGTGAAAAGATAGCTATTGCACTTGCATTGAGACTTGGAATCACCCAAGCACTGTCTGAAGGCAATCTAGAAACAATCCTTTTAGATGAACCTACAATACATCTGGACAGTTCAAGAAGACAGGAACTTATTGAGCTTTTAAAGGAAATCAATCTCCTGCCTCAAATGATTATTGTAACTCATGAGGAATATCTTAAGAATGCTGCAGATAACTTGATATTGGTTGAAAAGGATAATGGACTTTCAAAAGTGGAAATCAAATAATTTCCTTTTCATTTTCTTTTTTTTTAAAAAAATAGCTAATACCTAAAACTTTAGGTATTATAATTCACATGACATGTCGTCTTCAAGATTCACGGCGTTTTTTATAGCATCGATTATGCAGTTGCCATTCCATCCAACAATTGTTTTGGCTTTTTCCTCTAGGTTTTCAGGAACTTCCTCAACACCATATGGTCTTACGAGAACTATTGGGATGTCATATTTTTCACTGACCTCCACCAGTTCGTCTATAGTGTCCTTGTTGTCCTTATAAAGTCCTGCAAGGATAATTATTGCATCTACATTTTCATAGAATGATGGGCTAGCCGTTGCATAGGATCCTGAAATTGATTCTTTCCATAGGAATTCGGGTTTTGAAAATATCCTTTCAGTAAACTGTCCGTATTCACNNCGTTGCTGATTATTAGATTGTAGATTTTGTCTTCATAATCTTCTTCAAACATGTTTTCACCAATACTTTTTATTTGTCATGTTGTATTTATAAATATTTATTAACTTTTTAGAATAGATATTATAGTATTATAATTTTTAAAGGTATTACTTGTATGAAGGCAGCTGTTATTGGATTAGGTGTAGAGGGTAAAAAGGCTACAGGCTCTCTTTTGGAACATGGATGGGAAGTTTACGCTACTGATTTGAATGCTGATGTTGATTTTGAAGATTTGAACATTCCAGTCCTGAATTTGGATGTTAATGATGGTATGACCATTTTTTCAGACAACATTCAAATCGATTTAGGATTTATGAATAGGGAAAATATTGAAAATGCCGATGCGGTGGCTTTCAGTCCCAGCATGTGGGGAAGCGATTTTGCAAATGAGATTGTAGAGAGCGGAAAACTTTTCAGTGATGTTTTAACTAAGCATAAGGATATTTTTACCATTGGAATTACAGGAACAAACGGAAAGACAACCACTGTTCACATGATTAGGGAAATTCTTGAAAATGCAGGGTTGAATGTTCTTGTTGGGGGAAACGGAGGAGGANNTATGACCTTATTCTGGAGGCTGAAGAAGCTAATGTTGATGTCTTATTAATTGAGGTCTGTGACATGACCCTTGACTTCTGTAGCTATTGCTTTGACTTTGACCTGATTGGCCTTACTAACATGGGTATGGACCATATGGATGTTCACGGTACCGTAGCTAACTATAAAAATGCCCTTGTCAGGTTCTTCAAGGACAGGGATGTCATAATAAATCATAATCAGGACTTCAAAAGTAATTTTAAGGACTCTGCAGATAATTTATTCTACTATTTTGAATCCCAGGCAAACCTTAAGGTTTTCGGTAAGTTTAACAGATTCAATGCAGGTCTTGCAACGGCCATTGCAAATGAGATTAAGATACCTCGTGATGTCATAGAGGACAGTCTTACTAATTTCAAGGCCATTGAGGGACGTCTTGATGTTTACAAACTTAATGATTCTAAGATATATGTTGGAAAGACTGATAACATTGATGCATTGCAGTCAGTTTTAAAGGAAGACAATTTCCATGCGATATTTATGGGAACTCCAAGGTTTAATGAGTCAGACAGGCTGGAAATGTTTGATGAGGTGGTCAAATATAATCCAAAAGTCATTGTAGTGTTCCCGGGTCTGGATGATACTGTAGATCAGGCTATAGTAAAGCTTAACAGCCTTAACTACAGGGGCAGAGT
>DAII01000098.1:0-2761 GCA_002496065.1 Methanobrevibacter sp. UBA586 | reverse complement strand
TGGCGGAAACGGTCAGGACACGATTATTGAAATTCAGGAGAGGATTAGGTTATTGTCACAAAATTGCAGTTAGTATAACAATGTATATATAATAAGATTGATAGATAAATTAATATTATATTATTGTATTATAGTTGGGAGTTTATTAAATGAGTAATTGGAGAGATACCTCTATTAAAATTATAGCAGTACTTTTCTGCGTTTCTATTCTCCTTTTTGCATCTTCCTTTATCAATCATCCTTCCTATTCAGGAAAAACCTTGGCGGAAGCCTATAATTTTCCTATTGGACAATCAGTATATGAGGGAGATTCAATCATAGGACTTGATGGAGAAGTCATGGAAGTACCATTATTAGGTAATTTGAATTTTTTAGTACATCAGGTTGTTAGTTTAGATATTTCCGGTATGTTGGTTTCCCTAACCACAGGGGCAGTACCATTTGATTTAACATCTGTTTCCAGTGACCACATTGATGCATATGGAAGAGCTACTGGTTTTGACGGGCCAGGTTATCTTACATATGATGGTGACAAATTGACTGTCAAGGAACCTGACACCTATATCTGGGGTTATAGTGTACCGTCTAAATCCCTTGTAAAGAATGGTGACGGTGTGGATGTTGTGGAAAACAATACGGTTATANNGTTATAGATCGTGTATCTTCTAGTGAGATTAAAAATCAGAACTGGTCCAGTGATTTCTTCAACATAACAACAATTCAAAACTGGTATAACAATGAGGCTAAAAACGGATCTTCCTTTGTTCTTGAAAAAGGTATCTCCAATTTCTCAGACGGAAGATCAGATGTACTGGCAGATCAAGTCTATAAGATATTCGGTAAAAACATTTCAGACTATGTGGCAGCATATCCTGTAGGAACTCCAATTGTCTTGTATATGGGTAATACCACCGAGAAATCAGGTGAAGTCTACAGTACCACCTTAGGTTCTCACCCTGAATACGGAAACACTGTAAGGGAGTACAATGCCCGTCAGTTTGTAGAGGCATGGAACAATACAATCATACCTCCACACAGTTCAGGTAACGGTAAGGCATACATTGACTTCGGTTCTGCTTCAGATTCAAACGCTCCTGGTGGAAGTGCATCCCACGGAGTATGTCCTCCTGCAAGAACATTGAGGGGAGCTGTTCTTGCTGAAGGGTTCAGCCTTCCTGTAGGTATGGTAAACGATGAGGATGCTGTACTCTTCGGATACAATCCTGCTGAAGACATCAAGGTAACAAACGATTATGATGTACCTATTAAAATAGTCATGTGGACTGAAGGTGAAGGTACCTCTATGGCAATATATGCAAAGATTATAAAACTGGAGCCGGCTAATTAAGTCTGCTTTTCTTCTTTTTTTTTTATTTTGGGAATTTTCATGTCAATTTCAGCTATTGTCACTGCAGCTGGTAGGAATTCCAGAATGCAGAAGGATCAAAAGGAAAACAATCTGGAAATCAAAAACAAGCTAATTCTTCCATTTAACAATTCCACAGTAATTGAGAACACCATTGATAATGTGCTATCCTTAAATGTGGATGAATGCATTGTAGTAGTTGGTCATTACAAAGACGAAATAATGGAAGCTATTTCTAAGGATTATGATAATGTAAAATTCGTCGCTAATAATCCTGTTGATGTAGGTCTATCAGTCTCACTTCTAAACGGTCTTCAAAATACAGGTTCCAAATATGTTCTCTGCGTTACAGGAGACCAGCCAACGGTATTACCTGAAACTTTGGAAAACATCATCCAAACCCTTTTGAATGCCAATGACCCTGACAACACAGTTTCAATCCTAAGAAGAAGAAAAACAGGGCTGCTGGATACTGCCGAAGGATTGGGAATGCCATTTGCAATGAACAGAGAAAATTTGATTAGCTATCTAGAAAACGAGAATGGCAACATGAATCCTATCCTTAGAAAAATATTCTCCAATGGATTTGAATTTTGGGGAATAGAGGAAAAAAATGAACTGGAATTGCTGAATATCAATCATTATAAAGATTATGAATATCTCTTGAAAATCAAATCACAGCAGTCCGATTACACAGACATCAAAAAGCTATGAAAAACTTAAATGAAGTTATATTTATCCTTAAACTCATCACAATAAATTAGATAAACTAATAAGGAGTTATTCCTGATTAAACTTATTTTAAAAAAAAGTATATTGATGCCCTGTATATTACTCAATTAATATATACTGCCAAAGGCTAAAGAAAAGATAATTCTATGCTGAAGGTTGTATGGAGTTGTTTGAAGTAATTTTACTCCAATAGAGAAGCAATATACACTGAGATAATACTAACACACTACATTAAGAGCAATATCCAGTACAATTGACGTAACATTAAACAATACAATTTTTAACGGTAATTCTGCATTTTCAGGGCGTGGTCTTTATCAGTACTGCAAAGACCTTGACAGCGATTAAAAGTAATTTCACAAACAATAGTGGATGAGTAATACACACTGCAGGTATTGCCAAAAGCAGTTTCAAAAACAAGACGGCTGTAGCTATTGGTGGTGCAAAATACAACAATAAGGGTTTTAAACATAACTAACTGTGCTTTTGTTAATGGAACAATTGGTTGAGTGCAATTTTCTGTGAAAGTGGATTTATTAATAGTTGTTTGACATGTAAGATCAGCTAATGGAATAGTTGTGGGAAAAGTTTTGGATGTTAAAGTGGAATCTGATTCAGCTTCTATTAATGTAAATGTGTCAAGTAATGCAACAGGCACAATCA
>DAII01000018.1:3177-3349 GCA_002496065.1 Methanobrevibacter sp. UBA586 | reverse complement strand
AATAATTAAGATATATTTATTGTTTTTATTATTATTAAATATGGTGCTTTTATATCTTTACATATTCAATGTATATATTAAATAAAAAAATAAAGGAGAAATAATTATGGATGAAATAAATGCCATGGTAATTAACTGTCCTGCATGTGGAGCTGAAGGAAAAGCTAAATCC
>DAII01000018.1:203-3149 GCA_002496065.1 Methanobrevibacter sp. UBA586 | reverse complement strand
GGATTTAAACATAATGATATTATAGCTTTGGAACAGCACGACCCTGCAAAATACACTATAGAAATAAATAAGGATAACCTGTCAGTACGTGTTGTAAGATCACAATCTGCAACTGTAAGCATTCCTGAAGTGGGTGTGAAAGTGGAACCTGGTCCAAAATCAGAGGGTTTCGTAACCAATGTAGAGGGAATCATTACAAGATTTAAGGATGCTGCAAAACAGGCATTGAACTTGTTTAGCGATGAGGAATCACAGAAAAATGCAAAAATCGCCTTAGAAAAACTAGATGATCTCATTGAAGGAAAGTCAACAGCTACTTTAATTATTGAAGATCCTTTCGGTCAAAGTAACATTGTAAGTGACAATGTAAAAATAGAAGAAATTCCTGAAGAGGAATTAAAAGATTTAAAAACAGGTTTTACAATGATAGAGGATGAATGAAGAAGTTATTCTTCATCATCAGCTATTAAGTCAATGGTAAAGTCGTCTTCTTCAACTACATCTTTTAATTTTAATGTTTTCTTAACATCCATAGCTAAAGCGTTACAATCAGCTTTAATAGCTTCTAAGTGTAATAAAATTCTTTCTTTTTCTTGGTTAATTCTTTCAATGTTAGTGTATGGGTAAGTTGATTCTTTTAGCATCTCATATTCAATTGTAGTATATGGATATTCATTTAATTGTTTACATACGTTTTTAAGAACTTCACCTAAGAACTTGTTCATCTCAACTTTAACTCTTTCTCTTATCATTTTGTCATCATCGAGATTTTCTTTCATTAAACGGACAACCTCTGCTTTTGCAAATGGTAATTTTTCATCGTCTTCGTCTAACTCTTCAATTACAATATCTTCGGTTTCTTCAATATTAGTTTCGGTTTCTTCAAAATCGACCATAATTTTCACCATGAAAAATTTACGAAATAATAAGAAAAATAGTCTTTACATCCTTATTATAATATATTATTTGTATAAAGTTCTATTTAAAAGTATGCAAATTATTATAAAAAGAGTTAATAGTTTTTATAGTTATCCTTATAAGTATTAAAATTATTCTGCCTAAATATAATTATTCTATAACTTTAAAAAAATAAAAAACAGGTAGCTTAAAAGCCACCTTGCATTATTTTTTAGACAAATAACCTAATTCAAATGGAATTAAAGTGAATAGTAACAACATTAAGATTGCAATAGGTGATCCTGTTTTTTCAAGCTCAGAATATCTAATGACTGATCCCATATTACTATTTTCAATCATTTCGTCACTTAACCTAGTTATATTGTATTTATCCTTACCTGTTTCATTGTTTAATGTATCGTTAATCACATCTTCCACTGCAACAGCAATTTCGGCCACATTATTTGAATAATCGAAATCGTACTCGTCGCAAGTAGCTGTGGCGCCATTTGAAATCACACCAGCACTTTCAGCTAAAACCCTGAAATTCAAAGTTGCTGACTGACTGTTTTCCAAAGTACTGAGAGACCATAAGGTGCCGTTGTTTGAAAATGTTCCTTTATCTGCAGAATACTCTACAAAAAGCATTTTTGGAGCTATAATGTCTTCAACAACAACATTATGAGCATCGTCAGGACCGTTGTTTTGAATTTTTACAATATAGTCTATAAATTCACCTACTGAACATTGAATTTTAGAGGAGGTTTTTGAAATCTCCAAATCCACAGCAGGAGCCACATCAATTCCAGCAGATACATGGTTGTTCTCAAGATTGATTTCAAATTCATTTCCAGAAATTGTCGCAGGATTTTCAATCGCACCTGTTTTGTTGACAATGAACAGCAAGTTCAATTTTTTTGTCTCTCCGGCATCCATGTTACCGATGTTCCATATGCCATCCCTGAAGTTTGGATTGTCATTGATTAAAATCAATCCTTCTGGAATGTTGCTTAAAACATTAATACCTGTAGCCATATCCGGACCGTTGTTTGAAGCTATTAGGGTCAACACAACATTGTCCTTATAGTTAGGTGTTGAATTGTTAAATGTTGCCTCAATAGCTAGATCCACAGTTGTTTCAGTAAAAATTGTCGCTACATCGTTGTTGTTGTCCAAATTATAATCGTATTCATCTCCCAAAACTGAAACATGATTTACGAATTCACCTGTTTTATCCACCCTACAATATATATTCAGGAATTCTGATGTGTTAAAAGGAAGACTGTCAATGACCCATGTATTTTTATTGTAGCTACCTTTGGTTGAGTTGACTTTAATCACTGTCAAACCATTTGGAATGCTCTCAATGACTTTTATGTTATTAGCCATGTCAGGACCATTGTTTCTAACTTCAATTGTCCATTTAACAACATCCCCAAATTTAGGGCTTGAATTGTCTATGGTCTTTTTAACCTCAAGATCTGCAGCAGGATTTACTGAAATGGCTTTGGAATCATTATTGTTTGCCAAATTGTAATCATATTCGTTTCCAGTTACGTTAATCAAGTTAACAAATTCCCCTGTTTTGTTCAACAAACATCTGATTTCAAGGGACATTTCCTCACCTTTAAGCAAATCACCGATGATCCATTCGCCTGTTTCATGATTGTATGTTCCGTTGCCGTTGTCATCAACCCAAACAAGGCCTTTCGGAAGAACATCACAAACAACAACCCCGGTACCATTGTCTGGACCGTTGTTTACAACAGAAATCCTCCAGACAACCAAATCATCAAAATTGGGATTTGGATTGTTCACATTTTCACTGACAGCCAAATCAGTAGCCTTTGGAACATTGATGTTCATGGAATCATTATTGTTTTCTGGATTGTAATCATATTGCTCAGCTGTGATATTGACCTTGTTAACGATTGTTCCTGTTTTGTTTACTCTAGAAACAATAGTTAATTTTCTTGATTGGCCGTTGATTAAGTTTCCAACAATCCATTGACCAGTATAATGATTATAGCTACCTTCACCACTATCGCC
>DAII01000018.1:0-152 GCA_002496065.1 Methanobrevibacter sp. UBA586 | reverse complement strand
ACAACATCCCCAAATTTAGGGTTTAAATTGTCAACGGTTTTTTTAACTTCCAAATCCGCAGCAGGATTTACCAAAATAGCTTCCAAATCACCATTGTTTTCCAAATCATAATCAAACTCATTAGAATTAATCTTTAACACAAAAAGGTTCAA
>DAII01000052.1:7266-7470 GCA_002496065.1 Methanobrevibacter sp. UBA586 | reverse complement strand
GTGATCATCGGATGGCGATGGCTTTCGCTCCCGTTGCAATAATCCGTAATGGATTAATTATTAACGATATAGAGGTAGTTTCCAAATCTTATCCTGATTTTTGGGAACACCTTTCAAAATTTGGTTTTACTTACGCTTCATGATTGTATCACTCATAATATTGGCATCATTACTCGCAGTGGGTATTCCGCTGTACCTTCTTCA
>DAII01000052.1:6082-7219 GCA_002496065.1 Methanobrevibacter sp. UBA586 | reverse complement strand
TGAAAAGGATTCTTTGCTGGTGGCAGCGAGTCCGGAGATTGTATATTACGATGACGAAGAACTTGATCAGTTCAAAGGACGCAATGCCGATGAGTACACTGAAGAAGAAACTGAAATGTTCCGTGACATACTTTTCACAATGCTTCCTGAAGATATAGCCGGCTGGGCGCGTTCATTGCAACTGCGTGGCATTGCCCTACCCCCAATCGTCAAGGATGAACTGATTATGATTGTCACTGAGGCGCGTAACAAACGAAACGAACTTGCATGATGATAGAACTTTTGGATTATACCTTTTTCCGCAACGCGTTGCTTGGGCTGCTAATTATCAATATCGCCGCGGCAATCNNCACATACATCATTTCAAGACGCCTGGTGGCAATCTCCGGAGGTATCACTCATGCCTGTTTCGGCGGACTCGGATTAGGTTATTTCTTGGGACTCAACCCTATTTTGATGGCTTCAGTTTTTGCGGTGGCATCCTCTTTGGGCGTGGAAACGCTCTCAACACGCTACCGTTTGCGCGAGGACAGCGCAATCGCGGTGATCTGGGCGATTGGAATGGCAGTGGGCGTGATATTTGTGTTCCTCACACCTGGCTATGTGCCTGAGCTCAACAGTTTTTTATTCGGGAATATACTGACTGTCAGCAACATAGATTTGGTTGCATTTGCGGGCTACACCCTGATATTGGCAATTTTCTTCGCATTATTCTTCAGGAAGATTGTAGCGGTGGCTTTTGACCGCGATTTTGCACGTGTGGCTGGGTTGCCAGTGACCTTTATCGCCACAACCATGACAGTGTTGGTGGCACTCTGTATTGTGCTTACCATCAAATTAGTAGGCATCATGCTGCTGATGTCAATGCTGTCACTGCCACAGCTTATCGCCGAACTGTTCACTAAGCGGTTTAAGACACTGATTTATCTATCCGCAATTATAGGAATCGTTGGCTCTCTTATCGGACTCTTCCTATCCGCACATATAAATGTGCCATGCTCCGCTCTGATTGTGGCAGTGTATGCAGTAATGTTCGTAATCGCTAAAATCGTAGCCGGATGCATGAATCGTTGAGACATAAGAAAATCACCCGCAGGCTAATAGCCGTTCTTGCAACGGTTATCATTGGGCTTACGA
>DAII01000052.1:4678-6068 GCA_002496065.1 Methanobrevibacter sp. UBA586 | reverse complement strand
CGTTAGAGGTGTCGACCTCTCGCATTATAATAAGGTGGTGAATTTTGATACGCTTGCCTCACGTGTGGACTTCGTATTTTTGCGTGCCACACATGGACAACGACGCGACACCTCCTTTACCACTTTCTATAACAAGGCTGTAAAACGGAAACTACCCGTAGGCGCATATCATTATTTCCGCTTTGATGTTGACGGTCAAGACCAAGCCAACAACTTTCTTAAAGCAATCAAGGGAAAAATATTTGAGTTCCCTGTGGTTATTGATGTGGAGCAACATGGCAACTCAAAGAAGATTAAAAACGCCACCATCGTCAAACGGCTTAAAGCAATGGTAAAAGCAATGGAGGATAAGGGATATAAAGTGATGTTCTACACCAATAAACATGGCTATAACAACTACATACACCCATATTTCCCCGATTATCCGCTTTGGATTTGCTCATTTTCCGACCCTCCCATCGATGCCAAATGGACGTTCTGGCAATATAGCCATTCGGGAAAGATAAAAGGGACCAAGGGAGCGATTGACCTTGACACCTTCAATGGGTCGAAGAAGCAGTTCAAGAAAAAAATTGAAAAAGAAATTGCTTTATTAGATACATTATAATTTTTATAGAATTTATTAGGAGGATAAAATATGGATTTTGATGTACTAAAGATTATGTCAGATTCTGCAAAGAAAATTACTTTAAAAAATGACTGTGTAAAATATTCTGAATTTAGAGTAGGTGCATCTTTATTAACTAAAAGTGGAAAAATTTATTGTGGGCATAATATAGAAAATAATGGAATTCAATCAAGTTGTTCAGAAAGAACTGCTTTCTCTATAGCTTTGTCAGAAGGAGAAAGCGAATTTGTAGCCATATTAGTTGTAGCATCTCCCAATGATAGCAATACTTTTGTTGATGCGTGGCCATGTGGATATTGTAGAGAATTTATGTCTAAGTTTGTTGGAGGAGAGTTTGCTGTTTATACTATAGATGAAAATGGTAATCCAATTGGTAAAAAGATGAAAGAGTTAGCACCACTTCATGATTTTTCAAACAATAAAAATTATACTTTAAATAGTGATGCTGAAATTATTGTAATGGGAGAATATTTTCAAAATTCATTTTGTAGAAAAATAAATGAAGATAAAATGGAAGATTTACTAATTTCTGCAAATGAATTTTCAAGAAATACAATTGGTTATTCAGGTTATGAATCTGCTATATTATTTGGTTATAATGAAAAGGACGAACTACAAAGTTATATAGGAACAACAATTTTTGATGGTAATGGAACTATTATGAGAGCACCAAGAGTAGCAATGCTTAAAGCATTGGCAAATGGTATGAGAAAATTTGAAAAAATAATTACTTTAAAATTTGAAAATTCAATACCTTTAAAC
>DAII01000052.1:0-4600 GCA_002496065.1 Methanobrevibacter sp. UBA586 | reverse complement strand
AAGATGAGCTTCCAAATTATTATTGTTTTTAAATAAAAATAATTATTTTGTATATTTTTTTCCTATTTTGTAATAATAAGAATGTAGAATTTTGAATATGATTATTAGAATAGGAGGAAATAAAATTGAAAGCAACAGGTGTTGTAAGAAGAATAGATGATNNAAGAATTAAAGAAGGAGACCCTTTAGAAATATTTACAGATAAAGAAGGGGAAGTAATATTAAAAAAGTATTCTCCAATAGGAGAACTTTCTGAATTTGCTACTACTTATGCTGAAACAATAACAAAAACTACAGGGCATATTACTTGTATAACAGACAAAGATTCTGTTATAGCGGTTTCTGGAGGACCTAAAAAAGAATTTTTAGAAAAAGGATTGAGTAAAGAATTAGAAGAAGTTATGGAAAACAAAGAGATTTTCAAAAGTAAAGAAAATAATGAAATTGCAATTCCAGTAACTCAAAATGAAGGTAGAGAAAGAATTTATAATTCTCAAGTAATTTATCCAATAATTTCTGATGGTGATACAATAGGAAGTGTAATTTTAATTTCAAAAGAACCAAATCAAAAAATGGGTGATGCTGAAGATAAAGTTGCTCAATCAGCAGCTACTTTTTTGGGAAATCATTTAGAAATATAAATAAATTAAATATATGTAGAAAGAGTCTTTTTTTGACAATATGGGGACGTGTTTTTTGAAGTTCTTTTTTCGATAAAGAATTAAAAACGCGTTCCCATTAGTTGTTTTGTACAAAACTTAAATATAGATATTGTTTTTTTATAAATTTTATAATATAATTTAAACTATGTTTAGAATCGTNNATATGAAAGCAATTGAAATTAGAAATAAACACTTAAAATTTTTTGAAAAAAACGGACATAAAATAATTCCTTCAGCAAGTTTAATTCCAGAAAATGATCCATCTGTATTATTTAATACAGCAGGAATGCAACAATTAGTTCCATATTTACTTGGAGAAAAACATCCAAGTGGAACAAGACTTACTGATTATCAAAAATGTGTTAGAACAAATGATATTGAAGAAGTTGGAGATAATCGTCATTTAACATATTTTGAAATGCTTGGAAATTGGTCTTTAGGAGATTATTTTAAAGAAGAATCTGTTCAAATGAGTTTTGATTTCTTAACTAAAGAATTAAATATTCCAGTAGAAAAATTATCTGTAACATGTTTTGCAGGAGATGAAGATTGTGAAAGAGATAATCTAACAGCTGAATGTTGGAAAAAAGCTGGAATACCAGAAGAAAGAATTTATTATTTTGGAAAAGATGACAATTGGTGGATAGCAGGAGAAGAAGGCCCTTGTGGACCAGATACAGAAATGTTTTATGATACAGGAAAGCCAAAATGTTCTGAAAAATGTAATCCAGCTTGTGATTGTGGAAAATATGTTGAAATCTGGAACAATGTTTTTATGGAATTTTATAAAGGAAAAGATGGAAAGTATACAAAATTAAAACAACACAATGTTGATACAGGTTTAGGTTTAGAAAGAATGGCAATGCTTCTTCAAGGAAAAGAAACTCCATATGAAATAGAATTATTTGCACCTGTTATGGAAAAGTTAAAAGAATTAGAGGCTGAAGAAAATATTGCAAGTAGAAGAATAATTACAGAACATTTAAGATCTAGTATTATGATAATAAATGATGGTGGAAGACCAAGTAATGTTGATAGAGGATACATATTAAGAAGATTAATTAGAAGAATGACACGTCATCTTAACAAAATTGGAATAGATTTGGAAAAACTTCCAGAAATAATTGGAGTTTCAATAGATTCTTTAAAAGAAATGTATCCAGAGCTTGTGGAAAACAAAGAAAAAATCAAAAATATATTAATTGAAGAGAAAAATAAATTCACAAAAACTTTAAAAAATGGGGAAAGAGAATTTGAAAAAGTTGCAAATAGATTAAAAGCTAATGAAAAAGACACAATAGATGGAAAAACAGTTTTTAATTTATATGAAACTTATGGATTTCCACCAGAAATGACAGTTGAACTTGCAACAGAAAGTGGATTAAAAGTGGATATGGAGGATTTTGATAAATTATATAAAGCTCATCAAGATAAATCTAGAATGGGAAGTGAAGCTAAATTTAAAGGTGGATTAGCTTCAACAGGAGAAATGGAAGTAAAATATCATACAGCAACTCATTTATTAAATGCAGCTTTAAAAGTAGTTTTAGGAGATCATGTTCATCAAAAAGGAAGTAATATTACTGCAGAAAGATTAAGATTTGATTTTTCTCATGGTGCAAAAATGACAGATGAAGAAAAACAAAAAGTTGAAAGTTTAGTTAATGAATATATAAAACAAGATTTAATAGTTGAAAAATTAGAAATGAAAAAAGATGAAGCTTTAGCAATGGGAGCAGAAGCAATGTTTTTAGATAAATATGGAGAAGATGTTACTGTATATAAAATTGGTGATGTTTCATTAGAATTTTGTGGTGGACCTCATGTCACAAATACAGCAAAGTTAGGGCATTTTAAAATAAAAAAAGAAGATGAAATATCAATCATTGAAAATAATCAAGAATATCTGAAGGCTTTTCGTAAATGATAATTCCATCGATTTCAGACAGTTTTTGAGTATTCTCTATATCAATATCTCTCATATAGAGGGTTATTATTTTTCCCTCTGAAATTGCATCCTCTGGACAGCTGTTTTTGCACATTCCGCAACCGATGCACTTTTGAAGATCAATTTCGGAATAGGGGATGATAGCTCCCTGCTCACATACCAAGCTAGCAACGCAATCGTCACAGTTCTTGCATTTAGACAGCTCCAGTTTTGATGGAAGAACAGTTTCAATTGGACCTGGATGTATATCTACAGGAACAATAGCTACAGGAGTTTTGCTCTTTCCTGATTGAGCAATTGCATTTGTAACCAATGTATCTGCAATTCCATATACTACCTTTGAAACGGTATTAGCAGTTGCAGGAGTTACAATTAATAAATCATATTTGCCTAAGGACAATCTTCCAGTGATAGGATAACTAAATTTCTGATTATTATCTGTTGCAAGTTCTCTGTATTTGCCACCGGTTAAAGCCTCAACACGCTCAAAAAGACCATACATTTTAAGAACTTCTTCAGCAGCTCCTGATAAAAATACGGTGACTTCATTATCGGCAGCTATCTTTTCCAACAGTTTGACTGATTCCTCAAGCAGATGACCTGCCCCTGTAATTGCAAATCCTATTCTCATAATTTGTGAACCTTATATCCATCTCTTTCGGAAAATGCGTAATGAACAGTAGTGTATTGATTCATGAACTCTGTTACTTCTTCCTTAATGTCCTTTTCATCCATAGCAACTGCCTTGATGAATTCAGCTACTTCCATCATTTCTTTTTCTTTCAATCCTCTTCTGGTAATTTCCTGAGTACCGATTCTTAAACCAGATGGATTGTCACTGTCATCTACATTGTCACCAGGTAAAAGGTTTTTATTTAATACAACATTGTTTTCAGCTAAATCATGAGCAATGTCGGTTGCAGGACGAATATCTGAAACTCTTACAGCCATTTGGTGAGATTTTGTAAATCCTTGATCCTCACACAATACATCGAAACCTAATTCATAAAGGCATCCTGCAAGAGTCTGTGCGTTTTTAATGATTTGCTTAGCGTAAGCCTCTCCAAATTCCATTACTTCAGTGTTTGCAATACCTAGACCTGCTAGGTGGTGAAGGTGGTGGTTGCTTACAACACCAGGGAATACTGCATTGTCAATCTTATTTTTGTTTGCAGCATCACGAGCAAGAATAATACCTCCTTGAGGTCCAGGATAAGTTTTATGAGTACTTCCCATCATAAGGTCAGCTCCTTCTTCCAAAGGTTGTTGGAACTGTCCTCCAGCAATCAAACCTAGAACGTGAGCACCATCATACATTATGGTAGCTCCAACTTCATCAGCAGCCTCTCTTGCTTCTGCGACTGGATGAGGGAATAGGAATAAGCTTGCACCGAAAAGAACGATTTTAGGTTTTTCCTCTAAAATTTTCTTGTTCATTGCGTCAATGTCAATATTCATTATTTCAGGATCAAAAGGTTGGCTGATGGTTTTTAATCCGCAAATACCTGCCGCACTTACTTTTGCGTGACTAATATGTCCTCCAGTAGGAACTTCCAAAGCCATTATCTTATCTCCACGATTACCGAATGCAAAGAATGAAGCTAAGTTTGCAGTTACACCAGAAATTGGTTGTACGTTAGCATACTCAGCATTGAATATTTTTCTGGAAGATGCTTTGGTCAAATCTTCCAATTTGTCAACATATTGACATCCTTCATAAAGTCTTTCATAAGCTTGTCCTTCTGCATACCTGTGTTCAAAATCAGATACAATAGCTTCCTTTACCTCTACACTAACAATATTCTCACTTGCAATAAGGTTGATACTGTTTCTCATATAGTTAGTGTGGTCTTCGATAATAGTTTCAAATTCATGTAATTCATTTAAGTTATCAGACATTTAGTACACCTATATCGTTAATATGAATAATTATGATTTTTATAAAATATAATATTTATGTAAAACTTCATTTTAAGTTAAAATAGAGTGT